>JBGTMW010000520.1:0-4451 GCA_041743365.1 Gemmatimonadaceae bacterium | reverse complement strand
GGAGGCCGCGAAGCGAGGCGGGGGACTGCGAGGCGGGGGACCGCGAGGCGGGGGACTGCGAGGCGGGTGGTGCGCTGATCGTGCCGGGCATCGGTGCTACCTCGATTGAGGATCAGCCGCCTTCGGCACGCTTGTCTGCAGGTGGGTTGGACGTGTCGCTGCGCCGCGTGATCGACGGCGCCTTCGAGGAACGGTCCCAAATGCAAAAGCCCGGCGAACCGCCCGGGCATTCGCGTTTTAGCAATTGTTTAACGTGGCTGCAATAGGCGGCAAATCACCACGGGCGTTCGATTGTGCGCACAGGTTAGCTCCGGGCCGGGTGCGGTGTCAAGGCCCGGGAATGCGATTCGCCGAACCGTCAATCGTGGCCCCTGCTCGACAGGCCGGGACGCGCGGCGTGCCGACGCGTAGCTTGGTCCCACTGACCTCCACCCATTCTCCCGTGCCCCCATACCCACCAGCCTCGCCCCCTCGTGCCCAATTCGAGCCGGCACATGCCCCGTGGAGGCACCGCCTCCACACGATCATCTTCGAGGCCGACACGCCCGCCGGCCGCGCCTTCGACGTCGCGCTGATATTCGCAATCGTCCTCAGCGTCGTCGTCGTGATCATCGAGAGCGTGCAGGGGATCGCGCCGCCAGTGCGACGGTCGCTCCAGGTGGCAGAGTGGGTGCTCACGATCCTTTTCACCATCGAGTACATCGCACGCCTCTCGGCCGTGCGTCGACCGCTGGGCTATGCGACCAGCTTCTTCGGCGTCGTGGACCTCCTGGCGATCCTGCCGGCGTACATCAGCCTCGTGTTCGCGGGGGGGCACTACCTCCTCGTGATCCGCGTGCTCCGGCTGCTGCGGATTTTCCGGATCTTCAAGCTCTCGAGCTTCCTGAGCCAGGCGGACGTACTGACGACGGCGCTGCGGGCGAGCCGGTTCAAGATCGCGGTTTTCCTGTTCACGGTCATCACCCTGGTCATCATCATCGGAGCCATGATGTACGTGATCGAGGGACCGGCGCACGGCTTCACGAGCATCCCCATGTCGATGTACTGGGCGGTGGTAACGCTCACGACGGTGGGTTACGGCGACCTCGCCCCTGCGACCGACTTCGGCCGCGTCGCTGCGAGCTTCGTGATGATACTGGGCTACGGGATAATCGCGGTCCCCACCGGCATCGTGACCACGGAGTTGGTGAACGCCGCGCGCCATTCGGATGATGTGTCGCGGCAGGCATGTCCCGCATGCGGGGCGGAGGGGCACCGATTCGAGGCGCAGCACTGCTTCCGGTGTGGGAGCGCGTTGTGAAGGTCGTCCCGACGAGACAGCATGGGCGGAAATCAGCGAGTATCGCCCACGTTCCCAGCAACGGGACCGCCCAGAACGTAGAATAGGTCGCAGCACGTTTTCGCCCACAATCTCGCAGAGCCACGAGGAGACCTCATGAACGACGGGATGAACCGCCGCGACGCCCTGAAGCGGGTAGCGGGTGTCACCGCTGGCCTCGTCATCGCGCCGGCTGCAGCCTGCGCCCGCAATTCCGCCGAGACTCCGGCTGCCGAGGGAACCGTCGCGGCCAGCCAGGCCGCGCCGGGAAACATCATCACGAAGGCGATCCCGTCGTCGGGGGAGCGGCTGCCCGTGGTGGGAATCGGCACTGCCCGCAGATTCAACGAGGTGACCCCGGAGCTCGTGGAGGTCGTCCGCAGCATGCCGGGACTCGGCGGAACGCTGATCGACACGGCGCCGTCGTACGGCAATGCTGAATCGGTGGTGGGCGAGCTCATGGCGCAGGCCGGCAACCGGGACCAACTCTTCATCGCGACCAAGGTAGACAGCGGCGGGCGCGGCGTGGCGGAGGGAATCGCCCAGATGGAGCAGGGGTTCAGGAACCTCAAGGTCAGCCGGATCGACCTGATGCAGGTCCACAACCTGGGCGGCGTCGAGGTCATGTTGCCCCTGCTCCGCGAGTGGAAACAGCAGGGGCGCATCCGCTATTACGGTATCACCAGCTCCTCCGACCGGCAGTACGCGCGAGTCGAGGAGGTCCTTCGCACCGAGCCGATGGACTTCCTCCAGATCGACTACGCGATCGACAACCGCAACGTCGAGGAGCGGATCCTGCCCCTGGCGCTCGACAGGGGCGTTGCGGTGATGACCAACCTCCCGTTCGGGCGTGGCCGGGTGTTCGAGAAGTTCGGGCAGCAGCCGGTGCCGGACTGGGCGAGGGAGCTCGGGATCCAGACCTGGGCGCAGTTCGCGCTCAAGTACATCGTGTCGCACCCGGCCGTGACCGTTGCGATACCGGGAACGGCGACGATGGCGTACCTGACCGACAATCTCGGAGCCGCGCGCGGAACGCTGCCTGACCAGGCGACGCGTGCGCGGATGGCTGCCCTAGTGGACGGTTGACGCGTGTCGATCTCCGCAACCTTCGGCAACCTGGTCGGGCGCGCGGTCAACGTCCGCAAGGGTGAAGCGGCCGCGCTGCTCTGGTCGTCGCTCTACTTCCTGCTGATCCTGACGTCGTACTACATCCTGCGACCCATCCGCGATGAGATGGGAGTAGCAGGCGGCGTCGAGAACCTCGCCTGGCTCTTTACCGGCACGCTCGTCGGGATGCTGCTCCTCCATCCCCTGTTCACATCGCTCGTGGCCCGGTATCCGCGGCGGAAGTTCATCCCGCTGATCTACCGGTTCTTCATCCTCAACCTCGTCATCTTCTTCCTGCTGCTGCGCGGCGCCGGCGAGGGGCAGATGTTGTGGATCGGGCGCGCGTTCTTCATCTGGGTCAGCGTCTTCAATCTCTTCGTCGTGTCCGTCTTCTGGTCGTTCATGACGGACGTGTACCGTCCCGAGCAGAGCAAGCGACTGTTCGGCGTGCTCGCGGTAGGCGGAACGGTGGGCGCGATCCTCGGTTCGACGATAACCTCGGCGCTGGTCACCCAGCTCGGGCCGGTGAACCTCCTGCTCCTCTCTGCGCTCTTTCTGGAGCTGGCAAGCCGCGCTGCCGGCGCTCTCGACCGCGAGGAGGCGAAGGTTGCGGAGGCGGCCGCAGCGGATCGTGAGCCCTCTCCGATCGCCGTGTCGACGCCGGCACTGGCCAACACGATGTCATTCCGCGTGAAGCAGCCTCCGCCGAAGGCCGAGGGAAATCAGGGGTCGCAGGTCATAGGCGGCGGCACCTTCGACGGCGTGCGGGACGTGCTGCGCTCGCGCTACCTCCTCGGCATCGCGGCGCTGATGCTGTTCTTCACGATCACGTCGACCTTCATCTACTTCCAGCAGGCTGCGATCACCGCCGAGTATTTCGGCGATGACTCGGAGAGCCGCACGCGCTTCTTTGCGAACATCGACCTGCTGGTCAACATCCTGACGCTGATCACCCAGCTCTTCATAACCAGCCGCCTGATGCGCTGGCTCGGCGTCGGAGTCAGCCTTGCCTTCCTCCCCTTCATCAGCGTCCTGGGCTTCGGCGTGCTCGCGGTCGCACCGGTGCTCACCGCGCTCGTCGCCCTCCAGGTCCTCCGCCGCGCCGGCAACTTCGCGATCCAGCGCCCGGCGCGCGAGGTGCTGTACACGATCCTGCCGCGCACGGACAAGTACAAGTCGAAGAACTTCAACGACACGTTCGTGTACCGCGTGGGCGACCAGGTGGGCGCTTGGTCGTTCACTTTGATAACGTGGCTCGGGCTCGGCATCTCGGGCGTGTCGATGACGATGGTCCCGTTCTCCGCCGTGTGGCTCGTGCTCGCGATGTGGCTGGGGTGGAAGTACCGCCAGCTGCAGGAGCGGCGGACAGTCGAGACCCCGTTGAGCGCAACCACCATCCCCGTCGTCGAAACTCCCTAGAAGACGACTCGCGGAAGCTCGACTGTAATGGCCCGAACGCCTCGCCTCGCCGCGAGCGCATTGAACTGCGCAAGGTCGCGTGCGATGAGCTGCTCGAGCGCGGTACGGTGAGCGCGCACCTCCGCCTGGAAGATCGCGTGCACCTCGCGCTGCTGAGCCGTAGGCGCGAAGTCGGCGCTGGCGAGGCCGCTCGCGAGGTAGACGAGCTTCGTGCCGAGCTTCGACGGCCAGCGAACACCGTCCTGCGCCTGGCCGGTGAGCCGCAGCTGGTGAAGATGCTCCTCGAGAGCGATGAACTTTTTCTCGAGTGAGTCCGCTGCCCGGCGCACGTCGGCGCGGGATGCATCGTTCGCGAGAGTCGCAACGAGCGATTGGGCCTGTGCACGAACGATCTCGATCGTGTTCACGATGTCCACAGTCGTGTTCACGTCGTTCTGGATCTGAAGCAGCATCTCGGTGGCCGCGCGGATATCGCTCTCGCTGGCCCCGACGTTCGGGTCGGCGCGAACCTCGAGCGGCTGGGTGAGCTCCTGCCCGCCGACGCGCAGCTTCACCGTATAGCGGCCCGGTGGCATCAGCACCGAGACGCGGCCGAAGCCGGGCGCGG
>JBGTMW010000519.1:0-2673 GCA_041743365.1 Gemmatimonadaceae bacterium | reverse complement strand
CCGCGGTGCGCGTACCCGTCGTGCTGATCGCCGAGGAGGGCGACGCGCTCGTACCGCGGGAGCAGATGGTTGCGCTGGCGGAGCAGCTCGCCGCTCCGTGCCTTTTCGTGGATCTCCACACCGTGCACGGCCACGATGCCTTCCTCGTCGACCACGACACGATCAATCCCATCCTCTCGAGCGCCCTCGCAGGAAACGCCCCATCATGACTACCATCGAGCCGCAGGCTGCCACCACGCGCGCGGTGCGCGCCGGCATCGCCACCGACCTTCACCACGGCGCCGTGGTTCCGCCGATCCACCTCTCGTCCACCTTCGCGTTCAGGGGCTTCAACCAGAAGCGCGAGTACGACTACACCCGCACCGCCAACCCCACGCGATCCCAGCTGGGGGACGCGCTGGCCGAGCTCGAGGAAGGGTCGTGTGCCGTCGTGACGAGCAGCGGGATGTCCGCGGTGGCGCTCGTGGTGCAGCTGCTCTCGCCCGGCGATCTCGTGCTCGCCGCGCACGACTGTTATGGCGGCACGCACCGCCTGCTTCGCTCCCTCGCCGCGCGCGGCCACTTCCGGGTCCTCTTCACCGACCTGACATCGGCCGGCGCCGAGGCGGAGATCGCAATCCAGCGGCCGCGCCTCGTCTGGATCGAGACGCCGAGCAATCCGCTCCTGCGCATCACGAACCTGCGCCGGATCGCCGCCGCGGGGCATGCAGCGGGAGCGATCGTCGTCGCGGACAACACCTTTCTCTCGCCCGCGCTCCAGCGCCCGCTCACGCTCGGCGCCGACCTGGTGGTGCACTCGACGACGAAGTACCTCAACGGCCACAGCGATGTCGTGGGCGGCGCGGTGATCGCGAGCGATGCCGCGCTCGGAACCGAGCTCGCCTGGTGGGCGAACTGCCTCGGGCTGACCGGCGCACCCTTCGACAGCTACCTCACGCTGCGCGGAGTGCGAACGCTGTTCGCGCGCATCGCGCAGCACGAGACAAACGCGCACGCCGTGGTCGCGGCACTCTGCTCGCACGAGGCCGTCACGGCCGTGCACTATCCCGGAATTCCCTCGCACCCGGGGCACGAGCTCGCGCGCGAGCAGCAACTCGGTTTCGGGGCGATGGTCAGCTTCGAGATAGCCGGCGGCGAGGCATCGGTCGAGACGCTCGCCCGTGAGCTGCGATGCTTCACGCTCGCGGAGTCGCTCGGCGGAGTGGAAAGCCTCATCGCGCACCCAGCGACGATGACCCATTCGTCCATGGATGCCGCAGCGCGCGCCAACGCCGGGATCAGCGATTCGCTGATACGGTTGTCGGTGGGGATCGAGCTGGCGGAGGATCTGGTGGGTGACCTCACCCGGGCTCTCGACCGGGTCGCGGCGTCGACCCTCTGTGTCGCGGAGGTGTGACCCCAACTGTATCTTGTCGGTCCCCGAGCCCCGGACGCTCGCGATCCGCCCTCCGCCGCCGCCGCCGGAATGACGACCGACAGCATTGTCCCGATAGAGGTTCTCAGCCCCGGCGAGATCGCGTTCGAGCGCGTCCGTCGCAGGATCGGCGTCGTCCTCGCGCCGGCGATGTTCATCGGCCTGCTGCTGCTGCCTATGCCGGGGCTCTCACCGGAAGCGCACAGGCTTGCCGCGATTCTCGCGACCGTAGTCGTCCTCTGGGTCACCGAAGTGCTGCCAATGCCGGTGACCGCACTCCTCGGCGCGGCGATGGCGGTCGTGCTGCGGGTCGCGCCGGCGCGCGACGTTTTCGCGCCATTCGCCGATCCGCTGATGTTCCTCTTCATCGGAGCGTTCATCCTGGCGCGCGCGATATTCCTGCACGGGCTGGACAAGCGGTTCGCCTACTCGGTGCTCTCGCTGCCATGGGTGGGCGCGCGACCGGGACGGATCCTTTTCGCCTACGGCGCCGTCACCTGCTTCATGTCCGGCTGGATATCGAACACTGCCACCACGGCGATGATGTTCGGTATCGGCATGTCGATCCTGGCCTTCTTCTTCGGCGAGGCCCGCACGGCGACGGGGCAGCAGGCCAGCGCCGTCAACCCGCGTTTCGCCACAGGGCTGATGCTGATGACGGCGTTCGCCGCATCGATCGGCGGACTGGCGACGCCGATAGGCACGCCGCCCAACGTGATCGGTCTCGGCTTCATGCGGGAGATGCTCGACATCGAGATCTCCTTCTTCCGCTGGATGACGATCGGCTTGCCGATCACCATCGTCCTCTTTCTCATCCTTTACGCGTATCTCAACTTCCTCTCGCCCGCGGGGGTTCGCGAGATTCCCGGCAGCCGCGAGCTGATCCAGCGCTCCCGTGCAGCACTCGGCTCGTGGACGACCGCGCAGAAGTCCACGGCCGCGGCCTTCGCCATCACCGTGCTTCTCTGGGTGGTCCCCGGGCTCATCGCGCTCGCGCTCGGTGACCGGAGCCCGCTGTACCAGTCGGTGACGCGCCGCGTGCCCGAGGGCGTTGCAGCTCTCCTCGGCGCGCTCCTGCTCTTCATCTTCCCCGGCGACAAGGGCGAGCGCGCGATAACGTGGAAGGAGGCAGTGAAGATCGATTGGGGCGTCGTCCTTCTCTACGGCGGCGGCTTTGCGCTCGGCGTCCTCTCCTTCCAGACGGGGCTCGCGGAGTCGATGGGCCGCGGCCTCACGGGACTGCTCCCCTGGCAGGGGAG
>JBGTMW010000518.1:0-9421 GCA_041743365.1 Gemmatimonadaceae bacterium | reverse complement strand
CGACGCTGACCCCAATCGCCCGCGACACTATCTTCACGCCGTGACCCATACTGCCCACAACCACTCGCCTGACGAGAAAGCGAGCGGCAAGCTGCTCGCCGGGCTCTCGCTCACCGCGCTCGGCGTCGTCTACGGCGACATCGGCACGAGCCCGCTGTACGCGATCAAGGAAGCCTTCGGCGCGGAGTACGGCCTCGTCCTGGAGCGCCCCGCCGTCTACGGCGTGCTGTCGCTAATGCTCTGGTCGCTGATCCTGGTCGTCAGCGTGAAGTACATCGTCTTCATCATGCGCGCGGACAACCGCGGCGAGGGAGGGATCATGGCGCTGCTCGCGCTCGTGCTCCAGCGCGCGCATCGCCCCGGAGATGAAGGCAGGAGGTTCGCACTCATCGCCCTGGGACTGTTCGGCGCTTCGCTGCTCTACGGCGAGGGGATAATCACTCCCGCCATCTCCGTCCTGAGCGCGGTCGAGGGGCTCAACGTGCTCGCGGAGGAGCATCCCGGGCTGGCCGGCGCCCTTCCGTACTACATCGTCCCGCTCACCATCATAATCCTCTCGACACTGTTCTATTTCCAGAAGCACGGCACCGCACTCGTGGGCGTGGTGTTCGGGCCGATCATGCTGCTCTGGTTCACGACGATCGGCGGCCTCGGCCTCCGCGAGATCATCCACGAGCCGGCTGTTCTGCAGGCGGTAAATCCCTGGTTCGCCGTTCGCTTCTTCATCGACCATGGAATTCCGGGATTCCATGTTCTCGGTGCCGTGGTTCTCGTGATCACGGGCGCCGAAGCGCTCTATGCCGACATGGGTCACTTCGGGCGAAAGCCGATCCGGCTCGCCTGGTTCGCCTTCGTGCTTCCCTGCCTCATTCTGAGCTATTTCGGGCAGGGTGCACTCATACTCCGGGATTCGACGGCTGTGGACTACCCGTTCTTTCGACTCGCACCGCCGCAGCTTCTCCTGCCCCTCGTCGTGCTCGCGACGATGGCGGCGATCATCGCGTCGCAGGCGCTCATCTCCGGCGCGTTCTCGCTGACCCACCAGAGCGTGCAGCTCGGCTATTCACCGCGGGTCAGCATCATTCACACTTCTGCGCGCGCGGCGGGGCAGATCTACATTCCGCAGGTGAACAAGGCGCTCTGGGTGGGATGCATCCTGCTCGTGCTGTTCTTCGGATCTGCGACCAGCCTCGCGGCAGCCTACGGGATCGCGGTGACCGGGACGATGGCGATCAGCAGCATCCTGTTCTTCGTCGTTGCGCGTTCGCGCTGGAACTGGTCGCTCGCCAGGGCTGGCGCCCTCGTCGCCGGGTTCCTCGTAATAGACCTGACCTTCTTCGGCTCGAACATTTCGAAGATCATCCACGGCGGGTGGGTTCCGCTCGCCTTCGGGGTCGTCCTCTTCACCTTCATGACGACCTGGAAGCGGGGCCGCGAGATACTGCGCGACATCCTTCGGCGCGGCTCACTCCCCCTCGACCTGTTCCTCCAGGACGTGGAGCGCCGGCAGCCGCATCGTGTTCGGGGCACGGCTGTCTTCATGACGTCGGAACCCGTTGGCACTCCTGTCGTGCTCCTCCATCACCTGAAGCACAACCAGGTACTGCACGAGCAGGTGCTGCTGCTATCCATCGCTTCGGCCGAGGTGCCGGAGGTGGACGACGTGGAGCGCGTTGAGGTGCAGCGGCTGACGCAGGGCTTCTTTCGCGTGACCGCGCGCTACGGGTTCATGGAGACCCCCGATGTGAAGGAGATTCTCGCATTGGTCGCTGACGCGGGCCTCACCACCGTGCCGCTCGAGACCAGCTACTACCTGGGACGCGAGCGCCTGCTGCCCACGGGAACCACACCGATGTGGCGCTGGCGAAAGAAACTGTTCGTGTTCATGTCGCAGAACGCGCTGGGCGCGACGCAGTACTTCGGGATACCGCCCAACCGCGTGGTCGAGCTGGGGACGCAGATCGAGTTGTAGGCTGCGGCGGACACGAAGTGCAGAGTCGACAGCCGCGTTCCCTTTGTTCTCCCCTACCGCACGCGCAGCGTCGCCTTCACGGTTTCGCCGCCCCGTAGAATCCGGACGCACTGGTCCTTCGACTCGTCGAGGCTGACGTAGCTCATTCCGTTCTTGCGAACCGCGCGGCCATCGATCGAGAGAAGGACATCGCCGGCGATGAGGCCCTCCCACTTGTCGCTGATCTCGAGGATGAGCAGGCCCCGCTCGCTGCCCTCGCCCAGGTAGCTGGCGAGCTGCGAGTTGATGGGGCTCATCCGGATCCCCGACACGAGGAAGACCGCGCCCTCGGGTGAATCGGTGGAAGAACGTGAAACGGTCGTGCCGCCGGACTTGCCCTGCCCTTTCTGGTCGCCCTGCGGTCCCTGTCCCGGAGGCCCGAACGTGCTCGATGGCGACAGTGCCGCCGTCGTGCGAAGGAGCGGGGCGACAGCGGAACCCTGCGCGACGTTGAACACACGGGCGCTGTTGACACTCGTCGTCAGCGCAGAGCGCGAGGGCGCCGTGAATCCGCGCGCCTCCTCGAGCAGGAGTCGGTCGTGCTCGACCGAGCCCAGGTCGTCATGGCCGCGTTCGTCGGGAGGCAATCCACGGAAGCGGTCCTCGCGAAGGCCGCGGAGCGCCTCGCCCTCGCGGACCTCCTCACGAATACGATCCTGGAGGCTGCGAAGCTGGATCTCGTTTCCGCGCAGGGCCTCCTCGACTCGCTCGCGGATCTCGCTTCCCATTCCGTGGAAGTCGTGATTCATGTCGAACCGGAAGATGCTCGGCATCTCGACCGCGGAAGGCATGAAGACGCCGGTGCCGCCGCCGGAATGAAAGATCGAGATAGCACCATCGTGCTTGAGGTCGGAGCGCTTCACGACCTTCACCGTCACGTCGCGATACTGACCGTTCGCGTGAATGCGGAGGGCAGCGTTCTCGCCCGGCTGGAGCTTCTCGATCTCGCGCGTAAGGCGGCGAACGCGTGCGTTGGTCATGAAGTCGTCCCCGACGTCCGCCGCCGGAACCCGAAGGTCGACGCCGTTGATCGATGCGATCCGGCTCCCCTCGAAGATGCCCGCCTTCGCGAGCGGGCCATCCTCGGCAACGGCGACGACGAAGACGCCGACCGTGTCGCGCGGGCTGGAGAAGCCGCCCACCGACGCGCCGAGCGTCGTGCGATCGTCGGCGCGAGTCCGCATCAGGGTGCGGCTGCTGCGCAGCTCATCCGCACGCACCGGAGTGATGGTGACGTCGCGGTTCTGACCGTTCGCGTAGACACGCAGCGTCACCGCGTCCCCGGCCTTCACCTTGTCGAGCTCGCGCTGGAGCCGGCGGCCCAGTACCCCCGCCATGTCGGGCTCACCTGCGTCCGCGGCGCCGAGTCTCAGGTTCACGCCGTTGATCGCCGTGATGCGGTTTCCTTCCTCGAGGCCGGCCTTCTCCGCGGGGCTGTCCGGCGTCACCGAGGATATGAGCAGACCGAGGGTGTCGCGAATGCCACCCGACGACGTCGAGACGCCGAGAACGAGCCGGTCGTCGTTGCGACCGATGGCGATCGCCGCGCCCATGGGGGCGGTGCTGCGGACCGTCGTCCGGGAACGGGTTGGCTGCTGGGCCACGGCGGTGGAGGCCACGAGGAGGGCCGTAGCCAGAACGAGGGGCGTGATTCGAGCGACCATTGGATTGGCTCCGAAGCGGGACAGGACCTGTCTCTGTTGAGTCACCCCTGCCCCGGGAAGGGTTTCCGGGTTTTCCGAGGGGGCGCGCGCGCCCGTGTCGGGCCCACATATTGGGGTATGGCTCGCCCGGAAAACAGCCCCACACCCGACTATCACACCTTCGCCCACCATTGGCAGGACGAAGCCGATGCTGCCTACCTCTATCGCGCGCTCGCGGCGCTGGAGCCCGATCCGCGAAAGAAGGACATCTACGGCCGGCTGGCGGCCGTGGAGGACCGGCACGTCGAGATCTGGGGGAGGCTCCTGACCCAGGGAGGCCGCCCCCCGAAACCCTTCCGTCCGACCGCCCGGGCCCGGCTGCTCGCGATGCTGGGCCGCGCCTTCGGGCCCGGCTTCCTGCTCCCGATGCTCCTCGCCGAGGAGGGCCGGGAGGTTCGCGGCTACATGGACATGCACCTGGCGACCCCGACGCACGTCGCTGGCGGCAACGAGGCACTGGTCCTTGCGCGGGAGTCGGCGGAGCATGCCACGACGCTCGCCGGGATCGCCGGCCGCTCGGGCGAGCCATGGCACCGCGCGAGGGCGGGTGGACTCCTGCGGAACGTCGTATACGGATTCAACGACGGCCTGACGGCGAACTTCGGCCTCGTCGCCGGCGTACTCGGCGCCAGCGCGGCCCAGGCTCACGACATGATCATCGTGGCCGGCGTCGCCGGGATCATCGCCGATGCCCTCTCGATGGGGTCGAGCGGCTATCTCGCGGCGAAGAGCGAGCAGGAGGTGTACGCGAACGAGATCGCGATGGAGAAGGATGAGATCGCGATGATGCC
The DNA here is from genome assembly GCA_041743365.1 of Gemmatimonadaceae bacterium. Taxonomy (GTDB): domain Bacteria; phylum Gemmatimonadota; class Gemmatimonadetes; order Gemmatimonadales; family Gemmatimonadaceae; genus JANPKQ01. The sequence goes on along the minus strand of JBGTMW010000518.1, from coordinate 4,916 downwards.
GGAGATCGAGCGGGATGAGCTCGCGCTCATCTACGAGGCCAAGGGCATGGACGCGGTGGCCGCCCATGGCCTCGCGACCGAGGTGATGGCCGATCCGCAGCGGATGCTCGACGAGCAGGTGCAGGAGGAGCTCAAGATCGGCGCCGTCGACATGTCGCCGATGCGTGAAGCATGGGTGACGGGGACGGCCACCGCCATCGGAGCGGTGATCCCCGTCGCGCCCTTCTTCTTCACCACGGGAATGACGGCGATCATCCTTTCCTTCACTGTCGCCATGCTCTCCCACTTCGTCGTCGGTGCCGCGCGATCAGTGTTCACCGGCCGAAGCGTGTTCCGCTCGGGTATGGACATGTTCATTGTCGGGCTCGGGGTGGCGATTGTGGGTTACTTCGTGGGAGAGTGGATCGGGGGGATGCTCCAGGCGTGAACCCGCGCTGGCTCGTGGCGCTGGCCGCCTTGATCGGTGCGGCCGCCGGAGCGGGCTTTACAGCGCTCACGTACACTCGCACCGGTCGGATCTACTACTATCTCGCCTCGCCGGGAATCAGGATGGATCTGGCGGTGGGTGCGCCGTACCATCCGTACCCGACGCTCATCCTGCCCTTCAATGCCGCATTCTACGCCGTGGCGGCGGTGGGCCTGGTGCTTCTGATTCGGCGATGGCGGCGGGCCTGAGGCCAGATGCCATTGGTACCAGGAAAGCGCGTAGCGGTTCGACCGCCGGATTGAATGGGCTTCCGTGGGCTTGCGGACCTCGTCCTCGTCCTCCATTTGACATTCGTTCTCTTCGTGGTACTCGGCGGCTTCGTCGCGCTGCGGTGGCCGCGGGTGGCGTGGGTGCACATCCCGGTGGCGCTCTATGGGGCGATCATCGAGTTCGTGGGATTCATCTGTCCGCTGACGCCGCTCGAGATCTGGCTGCGCCGACGTGGCGGTGAAGCGGGTTACGAGGGCGGATTCATCGAGCACTACATCACGGCAGCGCTCTACCCAACGGGGCTGACCCGCGAAGTGCAGCTCGTGTTGGGGTTGGCGGTCCTGGTCATCAACGCCGCCGTGTACGCAGTGCTGTGGCGGCGACTGAGGCGTGGACGGGCAGTTCGCGATTGAGCATGAAAAGGCCTGCGCCCCGGTTGCGGACGACAGGCCGGCGGAGGAACTCGAGGCCAATGGCCAGCGACCACCGACGATCCTCGCGTCACCGTTATCGGGGATTCGTCGAGGACTACAAGCACCGGCGCCTCGACGACTCCGTCGAATCCGCCGATGGGGACGCTCGTCCCGATGCCGCGGGGCGGAACGGTGACGCGACGAAGCCCGCACGTCGCGAGAAGCGACGCGAGTACATCCGTGAGTATCTCCGGTGGCTGCGGCCGCATCGCTGGGCGGTGGGCGCCGTGTTCCTCTTCGCGCTGGTCGCCGCCGGGCTCCAGATGGTCGAGCCGCTGTTCATGCGCTACATCATCGACCGCGTGCTTCTCAACGCAGAGCTGGATTCCACCGCCCGACTGAGCCGACTCCACGTTGCCGGCGCGGCCTTCCTCGGCGTGATCGTCGTCTCGAACCTGGTCGGGGTGCTCAAGGATTATCGTCAGCGCCTGCTGAACGTGCACGTGATGCTCTCGCTCCGGCGATCGCTGTTCCACCGGCTGCTTCGCCTGCCCCTGCCCCGGCTTTGGGAGATGAAGACGGGGGGCATTCTCTCGCGGCTCACGGGGGACGTCGACACCACGACTGGGCTGCTCCAGATGGCTGTGGTATCCCCGGCCGTGTCGCTCATCCGGCTTGTGATTGCAGTGGCGATCCTGCTCGCGCTGAACTGGCGGCTGGCTCTCACTGCACTCGCCATCATCCCTGGCGTCGTGTTCATGAGCTTCACGCTCGCTCGGCGCGTGCGGCCCATCTACCGGTCGGTGCGCAAGGATGCGGAGCAGATCGACGGACGCGTGGGGGAAACGTTCTCCGGTATTCGCGTCGTCAGGGCGTTCAGGCGCGAAACGCGCGAGCTGCTCGAGTACATGCGCGGGCGACACACCGTGCTGCGCAAGGAGCTCTTCGCGCATCGTCGCGAGCTGGTGCTGTGGACATCATGGGGCCTCCTGCTGGGAGGGGTCAACGTCGTGATCGTCTGGTACGGCGGATATCTGAACATCGTGGGCGGCGCGAGCATCGGCGACATCATGGCGTTCCAGTGGTACACCTTCCTGCTGCTGAACCCGGTCTGGCAGATAGTCAATTCCTTCTCCGAGCTTCAGCGCTCGCTCGCCGCCATGGAGCGGGTGTTCGAGGTGCTCGAGCTCGAGGACGACAAGCCCGACCGGCCCGACGCGCGCGACGCGCCGCGCGTCGTGGAGGAGATCCGTTTCGAGGATGTCGAGTTCGAGTATCGGGAAGGCCGCCCGGTGGTCCGCGACTTCAACGTCGTCGTCCCGGGTGGATCGGTGATCGCGCTCGTCGGTCGCAGCGGCGCCGGCAAGACGACGGTGACGGATCTCGTCGCGCGATTCCACGACCCCACCCGCGGGCGCATCCTGCTCAATGGCAGCGACATCAGGGAGTTCAGGATGACGACCTACCGCGACCTGCTGGCGATCGTGCAGCAGGAGGTCTTTCTCTTCGATGGATCCGTCCGGGACAACATCGCCTACGGTCGTCCCGACGCGGCGGACGCGGAGATCGAGGATGCGGCCAGGCGCGCCAACGCGCACGAGTTCATCGAGAGGTTGCCGGAGGTATACGAGACGTTTGTCGGCGAGCGCGGGGTGAAGCTGTCCGGAGGCCAGTGCCAGAGACTCGCCATTGCCAGGGCGATACTCGCTTCGCCCCAGATCCTCATCCTCGATGAGGCGACGAGCAATCTCGACACGGAGAGCGAGCAGCTCATCCAGGCCTCAATGGCCACCCTCCTCGCCGGGCGGACCACCTTCATCATCGCGCACCGGCTGTCCACGATCCGCCGCGCCGACGTGATCCTGCTGATGGACGATGGGGTCGTGGTCGAGCGCGGCAGTCATATCGAGCTGATGCGCTCGCGGGGCGCATACCACGACATGGTGCTTCGCCAGATGGCGGCGTCCAGCCAGGGCGAAGGCGAGGTGTTGCGATGAAGCCGGCACTTGACGCCCAACACCTTTCGAAGCCACATCGTATATCTTTGGTATCAGGAGAATGGACAATTCGGGCGAGCCCCTCGATGCCCGCCTGCGCGGGCTTCCGAGCCCATCGCGCTCCCCCGACCCGAATGAGCTTCGCGTGGCCGGGGGCCGTCCTGCCCGTTCCATCAGGAGGTGGAAGCGAAAATGAATCAGGTTCATCCGCGAGTCGTCGCGGCGGCTTTGCTGACGCTGCTCACCACTACGGCCTGCGCCAGCGGCAGGAGCAGCGCGGCGAACGGAGGCATCGTCATGGCGCCCGGCGCGGGCGTTCAGCCCATCGGGCCCGGAGCGGCTCCGGCGGAGCCGCCGCGAGAGCTTCCCCACACCGCTGCCGACGTCCACTTCATGTCGGCAATGATTCCCCACCACGCGCAGGCGGTCCTGATCGCAGGCTGGGCGGCGACTCACGGAGCGCGCAACGACGTGAAGATCCTCTCCGAGCGGATCGTCGTCGCGCAGCGCGATGAGATCGCCCTGATGCAGAACTGGCTGCGCGACGTGGGTGCCCCGGTTCCGGCGGCCGACGCGACACACCTCAGGATGTCGATGCACGGCATGGAGCACGACATGCTCATGCCGGGCATGCTGACGGCCGAGGAGCTGGACAGGCTGAACAGGGCACGCGGTTCGGAGTTCGACCGGCTCTACCTCACGGCAATGATCAAGCACCATCAAGGCGCGGTGACCATGGTCGATGAATTGTTCAGCTCTCCGGGGGCCGGGCAGGTAGAAGTCGTGTTCCGATTCGCATCCGACGTGTACGCCGATCAGACCACCGAGATCGACCGCATGCAGAAGATGCTGGCTGCCATCCCGTCCGACGGGCGCATTCCCTGATAGCTTTCACTGCGGCTCGCGCTTCCCGCCACTTCAACGGATCCCAAACGTGAAAACCGACTCGTTTCTCCGGCCTCCACGCACCTCCCCGCTCCTCGCCCTTTCGCTCGCCGCCGGACTGTTCGGCGTCGCATCATGCGCGATGTCGCCAGCATCCACGACGCCCCAGGCCGCCACGTCCCAGGCGGGCACTGGGTCGCTCACGCCGGCGATCGACATGTCCACGACCCCGCCGAGCCCCGACCCGCGGGTTGGACTGCGTCCGGGACGGATGGACAGCACCCGTCGCATGATGTCGGAGCGGGCAGGAGAAGCCATCTGGAACATCCGCCTGCTATCGAACACGCCGTCTTCACCCAACTTCGTGGGCGTCACGAACTCCGATCTCGCGTTCACCGGGAACTACGCCATCCAGGGCAACTACAACGGCTACCAGGTGTGGGACATCTCTGATCCGAGACGTCCCAGACTGACGACGGCGTACCTCTGCCCCGCATCGCAGAGCGACGTTTCGGTCTACGGGAAGCTGCTGTTCGTCTCGGGAGAGTCCGGCAGCGGCCGCACCGACTGCGGCACACAGGGTGTGCAGGACACCGTGAGCGCGATCCGCCTGCGCGGCATCCGCGTCATGGACATCACCGACATCGCCAACCCGAAGTACGTCGCCAACGTCCAGACGTGCCGTGGCTCGCACACCCACACGGTGGTCAGCGACCCGAACGACAAGTCCAACGTCTACGTCTACATCTCCGGCTCTGCCGGAGTCAGGTCGCCTAGCGAGCTTCCGGGCTGCCTCGACGGACCGCCCGAAGATCCGAACACGGCGCGATTTCGGATCGAGGTGATCCGCGTCCCGCTCGCCGCGCCGCAGCAGGCCGCGATCGTGAGCTCGCCGCGGATCTTCCAGGGACTCACCGCGCCGCC
>JBGTMW010000517.1:0-4295 GCA_041743365.1 Gemmatimonadaceae bacterium | reverse complement strand
TGCTGACCCTGCTGGCGCTGCTCGCGTTCGGCCCGGTGGTGCGCGCCTCGATCGCGCTGTGGTCGGTGGACTCGCGCGTATCGCTGGGGGTAGTCGTCGGGCTCGCCACTGCCGTGGCGGCAGCAGCCGTCTGGAAGCTGTTCCACGGAACCGAGTACGCGCGACTGCTCTTTCTGGGTGGACTGGTAGGCGGACTTTCACTGCTGGGCCTTCGATGACCGCACCGCGCGGAGACCGGGTCCTTCCGATTCTGACGAGATTCCGAATGCACCTGCGAATGCTCGGCATTCAGAGTGCGTGGAACTACGAGGTGCTGATGGGAACGGGCATCGGACACTGCATCGAGCCCGCACTGCGCGACCTCGAAGGGGGAGCGAAGGGACCGCTCTACCGGGATGCTCTCGCGCGCGAGAGTCGCTACTTCAACGCGCACCCGTATCTGGCCGCCCTCGCCGTGGGCGCGCTCGCCCGGGCGGAGCTCGACAGGGAGTCGCCCGTGCGGATAGAGCGCTTCCGAACGGCACTTTGCGGTCCGCTTGGGAGCGTCGGCGACCGCCTGGTCTGGGCGGCGTGGCTGCCGTTCTGTTCACTACTGGGCCTCGTGGCGTTCGGAGCGGGCGTCCGGCCGGCCGGCGTCGTGATTCTCTTCCTGACGGTCTACAACGCCGGACACATCGCGCTGCGCGTATGGGGGCTCGAGACGGGATGGCGACGCGGTCTCGGCGTCGCGACCGCGCTCGGCAACCCCCTTCTGCGTCAGGCGCCGCCGCACATTGCGCGAGCTGCCGCTCTCCTGGCCGGCTTCGCGATTCCACTCGCCCTCGACCGGATCATCGGGCCGGGGCGCGGCTTGCTGGGCGCGGTCCTGGTTGGCTCGGCGCTGGGGGCGCTGGTGCTCATCCGCCTGCACGGCCGCGCCGAGGGCTGGCCCATCGCGCTGGTGCTCCTGGCACTGTTCACCATCTACTCGGTGACGTTCTGATGGCCGAGCGATCCGTGCGCATTGTGAACCGCAACGGCGTGCACGCCCGGCCGGCCGCCGAGATCGTGAAGCTGGCCGCGCGGTTCACGAGCGACATCACCATCGTTCGCGACGATCTCGAGGTGAACGGCAAGAGCATCATGGGCGTCATGATGCTGGCAGCGGAGTTCGGCTCGACGATACTTCTCAGGGCGAGCGGGCCCGACGCCGATGCTGCCGTCGAACAGCTCGCGACACTGATCTCGTCGCGCTTCGGGGAATCCTGATGGACAGCCGCATCGTCGGGCTCTCGGCCTCCCCGGGCATCGTGGTCGGACCGGTGCACCTGCTCGTCTGGGAAGTGCCCGACGTCAAGCATCGCATCATCGCCGACGAGGACATCCCGCTCGAGATCCGGCGCCTGCACGACGCGCTGGCCAGGGCAAAGGACCGGATCCGAAGCGTCCGCGCCCGCGCAGAGCGAACGGCGGGGCGCGATGCCGCCATCTTCGACGTGCAGGGCCACATAATCGACGACCCGTCCGTCGTCGGTGCCGTCGAGGCGCTCGTGAGGCAGAACTACGGAGCGGAGAAGGCGTTCGATATCGTAATGACGGAGCGAACCCAGGATTTCGCGCGACACGACCAGGCGATGATGCGCGAGCGCGTCGGGGACCTCACCGACGTGCACATCCGCGTCCTGTCCATCCTGCTCGGACTCCCCGACCATGACCCGGTGGACGTGGAGCGCGGGGCCAATGCCATCCTGGTCACCCATGATCTCACGCCGAGCCTGACCATACAGCTCGATCGCGGAGCGATCGCGGGAATCGCCACCGACGCGGGCACGCGGACATCCCACGTGGCCATTCTCGCCCGCTCGCTCGGCCTTCCGGCCGTCGTCGGCCTGCGAGACGCAAGCTATCGCCTTCGCGGGAACGAACGCGTGGTGCTGGATGGTTCGGAGGGTGTGCTGATCGTGAACCCGAGCGATGCCGAGGTCGAAGCCTACCAGCGTCGCGCGCTTCGCGAAGCAGAGGACGAGGCCGAGCTCAAGCTACACGCTGGCGCCGAGGCGGTAACGCTCGATGGCGTGTCGATCACGCTTCGCGCGAACGTCGACCTTCCTGACGAGGCGGACGCAGCGGCAGGGAGCGGTGCGACCGGCGTGGGGTTGATGCGTACCGAGTTTCTCGTGGTGGGGCGCGCAACGATGCCGAGCGAGGATGAACAGTACCAGGCGTACGCTCGGGTGGTCGACGCGTTTCCCGGCCAGCCCGTCATCATCCGCACCTTCGACATCGGCGGGGATAAGCTGCCCATCGGCGGCTATCCGACAGAGGCGAATCCGTTCCTGGGATGGCGAGCAATCAGGATGTGCCTCGATGAGCCGGTTCTCTTCAAGACCCAGATCCGCGCGCTGCTGCGGGCATCGATGCACGGCGACGTGCGGATCATGCTGCCTCTCGTCGTCACGGCCGATGAGGTTTTCGCCACGAGGCAGCTACTCAACGAGGCGTCTGCGGAGCTCGACTCCTGCGGGGTCGCCTTCCGGCGTGACGTCCCCCTCGGTGTCATGGTGGAGACGCCCGCCGCGGCCGTCGCGCTCGATACTTTCGTGGCAGACGTCGACTTTCTCAGCATCGGAACGAACGACCTGGTGCAGTACACGCTGGCCGTCGACAGGGGCAACGCGAATCTCGCTGCGCGATTCACTCCACTGCACCCGGCGGTGCTGCGACTGATCAAGCGAACCCAGGAGCTCGGCGCCGCGCACGGGCTCGAGGTCTGTGTATGCGGCGAAATGGCTTCGCAGCCGCTGATGGCCTTCGCGCTGATCGGCCTGGGGCTCCGGCAGCTGAGCGTGTCGCCCCGCGCCGTGCCGCTCATCAAGCGCCTGATCCGGGGTATCGGCGCGGACATCGCCGTCGAGGCGGCGGAGGCCGCGCTCGCCTCCAGGACGGCCGCGGGTGCCGAACGCGAGCTGAGGCGTCGCCTCCACGCTGCATTCGGCAACGCCGCGTTCCTGCAAACCGGGTTGCCCGCGATGTCGGAAGGGAATATCATCAGCGAGCTCGAGCCGTCCTGATTCAGGGCGACCAGCGAGCAAATCCTCATACCGAAAGGGCAGTGCGCGACCGCCAGCTTTTCACCTCCGAGTCAGTCACCGAAGGCCATCCCGACAAGATTGCCGATCAGATCTCCGACGCGATTCTCGATGCGATCCTCGAGGAGGATCCCGACGCCCGCGTTGCGTGCGAAACACTCGTAACTACCGGGCTGGCTTGTGTCGCCGGCGAGATAACGACATCCACCTATGTCCACATCCCGCAGATCGTCCGCGCGACGATCGAGCGCATCGGCTACACCGACGCTGCCTACGGATTTGACGCCGCTACCTGCGCCGTGCTGAGCACCATCGACCGCCAGTCGCCCGACATAGCGATGGGCGTGGACACGGGCGGTGCCGGCGACCAGGGGATGATGTTCGGATACGCCAGCGATGAGACCGAAGAGCTCATGCCGATGCCGATCCTGCTCGCCCACCGGCTCACGAAGCTGCTTGCCGAGCGCCGCAAGAGCGGCGATCTCCCGTGGCTTCGCCCCGATGGAAAGGCTCAGGTCACCGTGGTATACGAGGACGGCGTACCGGTGGCTGTCGACACGATCGTGGTCTCGACGCAGCACGCCGACCACGTCTCCAACCGGGCGATGCGAAAGGCGATCATTTCCGACGTGATCGAGGAGGCGATCCCCGCCGACCTGCTTTCGAAAAAGGTCAAGTATCACATCAATCCGACCGGCCGATTCGTCATCGGCGGGCCGCAGGGCGACGCCGGTCTCACGGGCCGCAAGATCATCGTCGATACTTATGGTGGGATGGGCCGGCACGGCGGCGGCGCATTCAGCGGCAAGGATCCCTCGAAGGTCGATCGCTCAGCCTGCTACGCGGCTCGCTGGGTCGCGAAGAACATCGTCGCGGCGGGGCTGGCCCGACGGTGCGAAGTGCAGCTGGCCTACGCCATCGGTGTCGCAGAGCCGGTGTCGGTGCGGGTGGATACCTTCGGGACGAACACCGTGCCGGAGGCGGCGATACTCGGGGCGGTGCGCGACGTGTTCTCGCTGACCCCCCGCGGGATCATCGACGCGCTCGATCTGCGCAAGCCGATCTACTCCGAGACGGCCGCCTACGGCCATTTCGGTCGCGAGCCACACAGGAATGGGAACGGAAAGCGCTCCCGGACGTACTTTACATGGGAGCGCACCGACCGCGCAGCCGCCCTCAAGCGGGCCGTGCGGTAGCTGGCGCCCGGTCGGCGCCCGCAGCGCTCGC
>JBGTMW010000516.1:0-3267 GCA_041743365.1 Gemmatimonadaceae bacterium | reverse complement strand
CGATGAATCGCGACGCCCGCAAGGATGCATCCGACGGCCAGCATGCCCGGTACCTGGTACGCGAGGTCCTGCAGATCAGGGCTGGGAAGGAGGAAGTACGCGATGATCAGCGCAGCGCCGATGGCCAACACCGCCTGTGCGCCGTGGTCGCGAGTTCGCCAGCGCCGCGTCTGCGCCGTAGCGCGCGTCAATGGTCCCACCCGGGCATTCCTCGAGGCGACCCGCTCGATCGGGGCCGATCAGTGCCTACGGTAGAGCCGCCGCTCGGTCCCGAGCAGGCACCGATGGTCCCCATTCCACACGCCGAACGTCCGGGCGCAACCCTGGAGCGCGGGAAAGGCATCGATGTTGTCCCGAATGGGTACCTGCCGGCACGCGAGCGGGCCGAGAATCGTCCCGTACCGCCCATTTCATTTCCCAGGCGAGCGCCTGGCCCCTAGTATTCGATCGCATGAAGCGATCACCGAGCGATCGCAAACGCTCAGGTGCTCATCGGCGATATTGTCGAAGCGATCCGGGCGCTGAAGACCGGAGACGGACCGCGGCTGGGGCTCGGTTGCGGCGCCGAGTTGCTGGCCACCCTCAGCGAGGCCCGGCTGATCGACGTCTACCGATGGCTGGTCATCCCGAAGGCCATCGGCCAGGGCAAACCGCTGTTCGGCGCCCTTGCGTCACCGTTGCCGCTGCGACTCATCGGGACCCGAACCTTCGCCGCCGGGTCGGTGCTGTTCGAGTACGTGCCCGAGCGAGACTAGCGCCGCGAGGCGCACCTTGTTGAGACGGCCGCACCGCCGCAGATGAAGGTTCGCTGAGTCTTTCGTCGATGTCTGCTTTCCTTGACATGATGTCCAAAGCGCTTTACAGTCGCGGATGTCAAGGATTCTGTACATCGGAGCAGCCAGGATGTCCTACGAAGAGAAGGGCCAGTGGGTCTATCTCGCGAGCACAACGATCGCGTACGGCGCCTACCTCGTACTCATGCTCGGCGGTGCGGGGACTACGCCGCTGCCGGAGATCGACTATCAGCCGGTCCTGCTGTGGGCCATCGGTGCGTCGATTGCCGGATCGATCCTCGGTCGCATCGCGATCGAGATCATCAGGCCCAGCGACTTGCACCGCGGGGACGTCCGTGACCGCGACATCGGTCGATTCGGGGAGTACGTCGCCGGCATCATCCTCGGCATCGGCATGGTCGGCCCCTTCATCCTGGCCCTCGCCGAGTTCGACCACTTCTGGATCGCGAACGCCATCTATCTCGTCTTCGTCGTGCAGACCGTGGTCGGGGCGGTCATCAAGCTCATCGCGTACCGACGCGGCTTCTGACCCATGGGCAGACCAACCCGCGTCACGAACGACATCCGCCGGCTGCGGTTCGGCCAGGGCGAGATGACGCAGGCCGAGCTCGCCGAACGGGTCGGGGTGTCCCGCCAGACGATCATCGCCATCGAGCAGAGCCGCTATTCCCCGTCCCTCGAGATGGCCTTTCAGATTGCCCACGTGTTCGGGGTCGCCCTCGATGACGTCTTTCATTACCCCACCAAGTCAGCGGAGGAGTCGCAATGACCACATCCACCGAAGCCACGAGCGCCCCTGGCGACAGACTGCCACCCCGGTTCATCATCCGCGCCGCCTGGGCCATCCACCGCGGCATCCATCGGCTCAGCGGCGGACGCATGGGACTGCGGCCGGCAAGTGAGAAGAGCTGGGGCATGATGCGCCTGAAGACGATCGGCCGAAAGAGCGGCAAGGAGCGAGCTGCCATCCTGGGCTACTTCGAGGACGGGCCGAACCTGGTGACGATGGCCATGAATGGCTGGGGCGAGCCCGAGCCCGCATGGTGGCTGAACCTCCAGGCCCGGCCGGATACCACCGTGGAGCTTCCCGATGGGCCGCGCGCCGTGCGCGGTCGCATCGCGACAGCGGAGGAGCGGCCACGGCTGTGGGCCGAATGGGGCCGGTACGATGGTGAGGAGAAACTCGCGAGCTGGGCCTCCCGGCGTCCGCGTGAGACGGCGGTCGTCATCCTCGAGCCGCGCTGACAAGCCGAGAGGCTCGTATGCTGAGCCGATGGCAGGCGGGTACCCCGGACCGCGCGATCGACTCGAGCTCTACGAGCGTGTGGTTGCCACCAATCCCGACATCGAGCAACGCGGCGCCACCATGCCGTACACATCGCACAACGGGCACATGTTCAGCTTCCTCGACGCCCAGGGAACGATGGCGCTGCGACTCTCCGCCGACGACCGCCGCGAGTTCATGTCCGCTTACGACACCGACCTCGCCGAGCAGCACGGACGTGTCATGAGGGAGTTCGTGGTCGTGCCGGCCGATCTCCTGGAGCGCACGGACGAGGTGCAGGAGTGGTTGACGCGGAGCCATGCCTGGATCGGGACATTGAAGCCCAAGGCCACGAAGCGCTGACCGAACGAAAAACTCTTGGCTCGCCCTCTGCACCGGCATCGCCTGCTGGCACGGTCGCCGCCTCCCGCGTCAACCGCTCCCGAGCCTGATGGCGAAACCGATACGACCGGCGCCGTACCATGGCGTCGGAGGTGATTCGATGACCGACCCGATCGCGGACCTCATCGGCGACTACCGCGCGTTCACGACGCAACAGCGCGACCGTCTTGCGGCGCGCGGCATCGACATCGCGCCGTACGAGCTGAGCCACCTGGCGTTCCGCGTCCCCGAATGGGACCAGTACGTCCAGCTCCGCACGCTCCTCGAGCGACACGCGGTCGCGAATCGCGAGAACCTCTGGAACGGCCGCCCGATCTCACTGATCGTTCCCCTCGAGCCGCTCCGCGTCCTCGACGGTCAGGTCATCCCGCTGATCGAGCTCATCCCGCCGGTCCATCAACGCGTCTACAAGATGGGCCTGGAGCATCTCGGCGTCGTGGTCGGCGACCGGTTCGACGCGTTTGTCGAAGAGCACAAGCCTGTCCTGACGGGGCAGCAATTCCAGGGCCCGAACAGCCAGCCAGACCCCGTCTACATCCTGTTCGAGGACTTCACCCACGCGAAGTTCTACCGACGTTCTCTTCGGGAATCCGTCGAGCTCGATGGCGGCGTCTTCGAAGACGGGTTCCACCACGTGGACGGCTGGGTCCCGCAGCGGCTGCTGACGGCAACCGGCCCGAACCCACTGCCGCGCTGAACCAGACACCGAGACCACGTTGCGTTCACTTCTCACGTCCGCCGGCGTCACAAACGACAGCATTCGCGACGCGCTGGTCGAGCTGCTGGGCAAGCCGATCGGCGATTGCA
>JBGTMW010000515.1:0-3316 GCA_041743365.1 Gemmatimonadaceae bacterium | reverse complement strand
GCCTGCTCGCCGATGGCCCCGTCCTGCGACCGCTCCTGGGCGTCCGACGGAGAGAGATCGAGGCATACGCGCGGGAACATGGTGTCGAGCATGTGGAGGACCCCACCAATCTCTCGCGCATGTATCTTCGGAACCGCGTGCGCCTCGACCTCCTTCCCGCCATCACGCTCGTACGGCCAGCCTTTCCCGAGGAGATGCTCGAGCTCTCCCGGCGGGCGGTGATGCTGAGACGCGAGATCGACGCGCTTGCGGCGCTCATCTGCACAGGCGCGGGTACTGGCTCGGTGCGGTTCGAGGTCGCCGCCGTCAGGGGAATCCCGACGGAGGGGCTGCGTGCGCTCGTGCCTGCCATCGCCGCGCGCGCCGGGATCATCCTCGACCGTCGCGGAACTACCCGGTTGTCGGAGTTTATATTGGAAGGTCGCCCGGGCCACCGAATCCAGCTGTCGGGCGGTGGGGAGGCGGCGCTGGGGCGCGGCGAAGTGAGCATTCGGCGAACTGCCTCGCGCCTCGCGCCGGAAGAGGAGCGGCCGCTCGGCGATGCATATGCTGGTTCGACGTGGCGGTTTCGCAGGGTGCGAAAGGTTCGGGCGGGTGATGCATGGACTGCGGAGCTGCCCGCGGACCGCGCCCTGACAGTGCGTCGGTGGCGGCCGGGAGATCGCATGCGGGGCGCGGGGACGTTGGCGGCACGGCGTGTGAAGAGGTTCTTCAGCGACGCCGGCATTGCGGGGCCGGATCGGATCGGTTGGCCCGTGGTGCTGGCCGATGGCGAGATCATCTGGATTCCAGGAGTGCGCCGCAGCGACGCGGCAACCGAGCGGTCCGGGAGGCCGGTGCTGCGATACCGCTGTGAACGCAACGATGTCTGATCCGCGGCTGGCGGGTCGGTCTCTCCGGAGGGTCGCCTTCGATGAAGCCCGGATCGCAGCTCGAGTCCGCGCCCTCGGCGCCGAGATCACCCGCGCGTACCCCGAGGGCGACCTGCTCGTCCTCGGATTGTTGAAGGGAAGCTTCATCTTTCTCAGCGATCTCGTTCGCCAGATCATCCGCCCGATCCAGGTCGATTTCGTCGTGGCCTCGAGCTACGGCGATGGGACGGAATCGAGCGGAACGGTCAATCTGGTGTACGATCCGGAAACAAGAATCGAGGGTAAACACATTCTACTGGTGGAGGACATCGTCGATTCAGGCAGGACGCTGAACCGGTTGATGGATCTGCTGAGTGCGCGGGGTCCGCGGTCGCTCGATGTCTGTGCTCTGCTGCACAAGCACATTGCGATCGAGCTCCGATACCCGACGACGTTCGTCGGATTCACCGCGCCGAATGAGTTTCTAGTAGGTTACGGGCTGGATCACGCGGAGGATTTCCGCCATTTGCCGTACATAGCGAGCTTGCAGTAAATGCCATCACTGACGCCAGGAAACGGTCCGCAGCAGCGGAACATCAAAGGAGGCCCCGCGGGGGGGTGGGGCGGACGCTCGAAGGCCTTGTCCTTCTGGGCGCTTGTCATCCTCGTGCCGCTCATCTTCCTTCGCCTCTCGGGCGGAGGCAGGGAGCAGACTCCCGAGATCGACTATACCGTCTACGATCGATACCTCCAGGACGATGTGATCTCGAAGGTCACGATCCAGGGGGGAGTCAAGGTCACGGGCGAGTTCAAGAACAAGGTCGTCATCGAAGGGAAGGAGGCCACCAAGTTCACGACGCTCCTCCCGATCGAGAACTCGGAGGCGGAGATCGAGCGCCTGAGGACGAAGAAAGTGGAGATCGCCGCGCGCGACCAGGGAATAACCTTCACTTCGTTCCTCATCGCGTTCGCGCCCTACCTGCTGATCATCGCGTTCTGGATCTTCATCTTCCGGCAGATGCAGGCAGGCGGCGCGAAGGCGTTCTCCTTCGGCAAGTCGAAGGCGAAGCTCCTCACCGGCGACACGCCGAAGCTGACCTTCGCGGATGTCGCCGGCGCCGATGAGGCCAAGGAAGAGCTCGAGGAGATCATCGAGTTCCTCAAGGATCCGCAGAAGTTCACGAAGCTCGGCGGAAGGCTTCCAAAGGGCGCGCTTCTGATCGGCCCGCCGGGAACGGGGAAGACCCTGCTCGCCAAGGCTGTAGCGGGGGAGGCGGGGCGGCCGTTCTTTTCAATGTCGGGCTCGGATTTCGTCGAGATGTTCGTGGGTGTCGGCGCGAGTCGGGTGCGCGACCTGTTCGAGCAGGGGAAGGCGCACGCACCGTGCATCATCTTCATCGACGAGATCGACGCAGTGGGCCGGCACCGCGGCGCGGGCCTCGGCGGCGGCCACGATGAGCGCGAGCAGACGCTCAACCAGCTCCTCGTCGAGATGGATGGCTTTGAATCGAACGACGGCGTGATCCTGATCGCCGCGACGAATCGGCCGGACGTGCTCGACCCGGCGCTCCTGCGCCCAGGCCGGTTCGACCGGCAGATCGTCGTTCCCGCTCCCGATCTCAAGGGACGCGAGGGAATCCTCCGGGTGCACGTACGGAAGGTGCCCGTCGCCGACGACGTACAGATCAACACCCTCGCGCGCGGCACCCCTGGAATGGCGGGCGCCGACCTCGCGAACCTCGTCAACGAGGCGGCTCTGCTGGCGGCTCGTCGGGGACGCGAAAAGGTGCACATGGCCGACTTCGAGGACGCGAAGGACAAGGTGATGCTCGGTGCCGAGCGCAAGTCGATGGTCATGAAGGAGGAGGAGCGCCGGCTGACCGCCTATCACGAGGGTGGCCATGCGGTGTGCGCGATCAAGACCAAGGGCTGCGATCCGCTTCACAAGGTCACGATCATCCCGCGTGGACGAGCGCTTGGACTCGCCTTCACGCTGCCGGAGGACGACCGCGTCTCGGTCACCCGCGAGCAGCTCGAGGCGAACCTCGTGATGACCTACGGCGGCCGTGTTGCCGAGGAGCTGGTGTTCGGCCGTGATCGAGTTACCACTGGCGCCGCCAGCGACATCCAGCAGGCCACCGGCCTGGCCCGTCGCTACGTCTCGCAGTGGGGGCTGTCCGACGCGATCGGTCCGATCCTGGTGGGCGACAACGAGCACGAGGTCTTCCTCGGACGCGAGCTCCAGCACCGCCGCGAAGTCTCGGAGAAGACGGCTCAGCTCGTGGACACCGAGGTGGCTCGGGTGATCAAGGAAGCGTACTCGCGCGCGACCGAAACGCTGCGAACGAACCTCGACCTGCTCCACAAGGTCGCGGCCACGCTGCTCGAGCGTGAGACCCTGACCGGCGACGAGATCCGCGTGCTCGCGGCGGGGGGCACGCTGCCCCCGCGGATCAGCGACCTGC
>JBGTMW010000514.1:0-1971 GCA_041743365.1 Gemmatimonadaceae bacterium | reverse complement strand
GCACCGGCGAGGGGGTTGTTACCGGAACGCCCTGGCTTGCGCGCGGGCTCGTCACCGTAGTCGACGTCGAGGAACACCAGCTCCCCGGGCTTGGGAGCGCGCTCGGTCTGGCTGGGCGCCTTGGGCTCGGCCGAGGGATCGATCGAGCGCATCCGGTCAGCCGTGGCCCTGGCCTCCAGGCTCCGCCCCTCCGACTCGAACTTGTCGTACAGCGTCTGGAGCTGCTCCATCGCCTCGCCCTTCCGCTCGCGCTTGGTGAGCTGCTCGGCGAGCATGAGGCGAACGTCGTCCTGGTCTGGGCAGAGGTCTGCGAACTCCTTCAGCGCGCGGAACGCTTCGTCGATCTTTCCGGCCTTCTGCATCCGGTCGGCGTACTCGAGGAAGTTCTGCTTCGCGTCGCTGGCGAACCCCTTTTTTGCACTGATCTTGCCGAGCTTGTAGTAGATCGAGTTCCGGCCCGGGGAATTCCGGAGGATCTTGTTGCACAACGCGATGGCGTTGTTGAAGAAGCCCCCCTCGGCGTACAGGTCCACGGCCTTCTCGTAATAATTCAGCGCCTCGGCGACGTTCCCATGACGTAACATGAGATCGCCCACGCGGTTATAGAGAGCAACGTCCGCTTCGTCGTCCTTTCCGTCGGATTCGTCGAGGATCTGGACGTACAGCGCGAGCGCCTTGTCGAACTGCTTCTTCTGCTCGAACTCGATCGCTTTCTTCTTGAGCTTCGCGACGTTGGACATCAGCGCGGTACGCTCCGTGGAGAGAAACAAGCCGCGCTCCGATACGGATGCGGCCGGGGTTAAGTTACCCCTAACTCATATTGGTGACAAGGTTTGCCGCGCACCCACGAGCCGCGACATCTGCGGTCTCCGTACCAGTACGGCAGCTCTCGCAAATCGTCTGCTTCGAACAGGGCAAGGTCCGCGGAGAAGCCCGGAGCCAGCTGACCGACCCTGTCGGCGATGCCGAGCGCCGCCGCGCCATTGACCGTCGCGGCGATCACGACTTCGGCAACCGACATCCGCAGCTGACTCACGCCAAGCGTCAGGATCAGGGGAAAGTTGACGGTGGGCGAACTGCCTGGATTGAAGTCCGAAGCCAACGCGACCGCGGCCCCCGCCTCGATGAGCTTGCGAGCGGGCGCAAGTGAAGGACGACCGAGGAAAAGCATCGTTCCCGGCAGGAGAGTGGCCACGGTGGCCGATCTGGCCAGGGCCTCGATTCCCTCCGCGGTTATGGCGGCCAGATGATCCGCCGACACGGCGCCAACGCTCGCGGCAAGCTGTGCTCCGCCGCTCGCCTCGAGCTCGTCGGCGTGGAGCTTCGTCCGCAGGCCCGCTGCGCTCGCCGCCGTGAGGAGATCCCGCGCCTCATCGATTGTGTAAACCCCGGGCTCGCAGAAGACATCCGCGAACACCGCAAGCCGATCGGCCGCGACGGCCGGAAGCATCTCGTCGCGGAGCATCGCCATCCACTCCCGCCGTGACTGTGGCGTCGCGCGTGCTGCGGCGGGAATCTCATGTGCACCCAGCCAGGTGGGGATGATGCGGAGTGGCAGCTCCGACGCGAGGATGCGGATCGCGCGCAGCATTGCCAGCTCGGCGTCGATAGTCGGTCCGTAGCCGGACTTGATCTCGACGGTCGTGGTGCCGTGCGCGGCGAGGCGAGCCAGCCGCGGCCGTGCGAGCGCAACGAGGTCGGCTTCCGTTCGCCCCGCCACATCCCGCATCGATGCGTGTATCCCACCGCCACGCTTCGCAATGTCCATGTAGTCGTGGCCCCTCGCGCGGAGCTCGTGCTCCTCGTATCGAGGGCGTCCGAACAATGCATGCGTGTGCGAGTCGACGAGCCCCGGAGTCAGGATGCACCCCGTGCAGTCGATTCGCTCGGCATCCGGATAGTCGCGCTCGAGCACATCGCGCGGTCCGACGGCGGCGATCCGGTCACCGCGCGCCGCGACCGCCGCACCGG
>JBGTMW010000513.1:0-2632 GCA_041743365.1 Gemmatimonadaceae bacterium | reverse complement strand
GATCGCGACGCACTCGCCGCGCGCTTCCCCACCACCCATGCCCTGTCCGCACGGGAGCAGGCGGGCGTGGACGAAGCACCCGCGTCCGTGCTCGACGCGCTCGCCGCCGCCAATGGCGCTTACGAGGAGCGCTTCGGGCACACCTTCATCGTCTGTGCGACCGGCAAGAGCGCCGAGGAGATGCTCGCCGTGCTGCGCGGACGGCTGCACAATGAGCCGGAACGAGAGATCCGCGTCGCCGCGGAGGAGCAAGCCAAGATTACGGCGATCCGTCTAGAGCGGGGCGGCGTCTGACGCCGGGCCGCGAACCCGCCCGGTCATGAGCGCAAGGTCGATGGCGGCGCTGGCCGAACATCACGAACCACGCATAGGTGTACAGCGTGTCGAGCACCGTGGGGGTCGGCGACCTGTCCTCCCGGGGTCATCGCCGCGCGGATGAATCCCGGCGTCACGCTGCGGCTGATCGAGCCCCGCAAGCCGACACAGAACGCCTACATCGAGTCGCTCGATGGCCGCTTCCGCGACGAGTGTCTGACCGAGCACTGGTTCACGAGCCTCGCGCATGCCCAGGTGGGCCTGATCAGATTCAGTGGACGCGTTAGTTACGTCAGTCTTCGTTCATCCAGTTCTTCGCTCGCAGGCACTGTGCGTATCGCACCCGGCCCATCACGTTGAGCGGATCCTCCTGGAGTGCGCTGACGCATTCTTCCGCCGCCTCTGCGTATCTCCCCGTGGGAAGCAGGTAGTACAGAGCGTGGTGCCGGCGAACCTGGGACGGAACGGGATCGGCAGCCATCGCCAGCTCGAATCGTCGCGCCGCTTCCTGCCAGTCGTAGTCGTAGAGCGCCGCCACCAGGCCCAGCATCGCGTGCCCCCCGGAAGTGAAGGATCGATGGCCAGCGCTGTCCCAGCCTCCCGGCGCACGAGGGGGCGCATGGCGGTGTGCGCAGGCAGGAACCCGTAGTTGGCAAGCTGCCCGAAGTGGAAACCGAGCATGCAGTGGGCCAGCGCAAAATTCGGGTCGAGAGCAATAGCCCGCTCGAACCATTCCTGGCTGCGAGCCAGTCCTTCCGGCGTCACCTTCTGCCCTTCGTGGAGCGCCTTCAGATACGCCTCGTAGCACGGGAGGTTCGGCGTGTACCGCTGTCGCTCAGCCCGGGCGCTCGAGAGCTTCACCTGGAGCGCTCTCGCGATCGCCGTGGCGATCTCGTCCTGCACGGCGAAGACATCGGCCAGCTCTCCGTCGTAGCGTTCCGACCACAGGTGATAACCGTCCGCCGCGTTTACGAGCTGCGCGCTGACGCGTATGCGGTTGCCGGCCCGCCTCACGCTGCCTTCCAGAATGGCCCGGACGTTAAGGGCCTCGGCAATCCCCCGGACGTCCTGCTCCTTGCCGCGGAACGCAAATGCGGACGTGCGGGCGGTGACCTTGAGGCCGGGAATCCGCGTGAGCGCGTTGATGATTTCCTCGGCGAGGCCGTCGCTGAAGTACCCGTTTTCCTTGTCTGCGCTCAGGTTGAGTAACGGAAGCACCGCAATCGACGGCTCCGAGGTGGCGGCCTTCGCGAGGATCTGTTCGAGAGCGACCCGAACCTCCGACATGCTTTGAAAGCGTTCGTCGGACGCTTGCGAAGGCATCGCATCACGACCTTCTCCATCGCGGGGGCCGTCTGGAGAGGCGAGGGCTTCTCGTGCAGGACGGCCGCCAGGATCTGGGCGATGGTCTTGCCGCCAAAGCCCCGAGTTCCCGAGAGCAGCTCATACAGCACGGCGCCGAAGCTGAAGATGTCGGACCGCACGTCAGCGGACTCCCCCTCCGCCTGCTCAGGCGACATGTATGTCGCGGTCCCGAGCACGGTGCCTTCGACGGTTTGCGTCGCGTCGATCTCTTTGTCCAGGACCTTGGCGAGGCCGAAGTCGAGGAGTTGCGGGGTGCCGCTCCGGGTCACCAGGATGTTGGCCGGCTTGAGATCGCGATGCAGAATGCCGCGCCGATGCGCCTCTTCGAGCGCGCCCGCGATCGGCAGCGCCGATCGAATGACATCGTCGACGGGGAGCGGGCCGCGAAGAGGCTGACCCTCGATGTACTCGAGGACGAGATAATCAGGACCGAGATCGTAGAGCTGGCAGATGTTGGGATGGTTCAGCGCCGAGATGGCGCGCGCCTCCTATTCGAACCGCTCGAAGTGATCGGTCAACCGCTTGATCGCGACCGTGCGCCCCAGCCGCGTGTCGCGGGCCTTCCACACCTCGCCCATGCCGCCCGCGCCGATGGGCGATTCCAGCAAGTACGGGCCGAGCTGAAGACCAGGGGCCCACTCGGACACGCGGGAGATTCTATCGTGATGGCTGCGACGTCGTGCACCCGGCGCCAGGCCTTCGCCGCCCGTCGTCTGGTGGACGCCCCGCGCAGATTAGCATCGGCGGCAGCAGTCGGAAGCAGGCGAGGTACGTGTCCTGCGGCCAGTCGTCGCTGCCGGAACCCCCATGCTCTACCTCCACGCGTCCGTTGTTTGGCGAAAAGTCGGCCGGAGGTGTACCGACCGCTCGCGCGACCAAAGCAAGATGGCCTCACCAGGCCTTGACGCCACGGCATCGCAGGGCATAATGGGCCCTTCGTTGATCCGACCTT
>JBGTMW010000512.1:0-29832 GCA_041743365.1 Gemmatimonadaceae bacterium | reverse complement strand
GCGCCGCGTCCTCGATCAGGATCCGGAACGCCAGGCGCGTGTCGGCGCGCGCATCCGGATCCTCCTTCGCCGGTGATTTCGCCGCCGACGGCTTCGCGGGAGCTGCCGGATCCGGCCGCTGCGCCGCCTTGGCCTGCGCGTCCAGCTGGGCGTCGATCCGGTCGATCGGCACCATCGCGCCCTGGATGTAATGGCGATCGCCGCCCTCGATCGGGTTCTCGTTCTCGAGCCGGCGCACTTCGTTGATCGACAGGGAGCCCGTGTTGAGCCGTTCCCGGTAGTAAGCGGCGCGCGCGGTAGAGTCCCCGCGGAGGAGGGAGGTCAGCAGGAACTCGGCGTAGTACTCGTCGTCCGGCAGGAGCTGTGCGTTGACGGCTGCTTCGATCCGCGTCGCCCACGGCATGAGCGTGTCGATCACGTACTCGAGCGCCTGGTGCTCGATGTTCGAGAAGGTCGCCTGCTTCAGGTAGCCGATCTTGTGCAGCTGCATCCGGAACCAGCGCGCGATCTCTGGGATCTGGAATTCGCGGCTCTCGAGGAACTGGGCATCCTTCGGCGAGATCCCGACGGGGTTGAACTTCATGCCCTCCTCGAGGACTAGCACATCCCACGAGCTCGCGCCCGTCGTGTTCTCCTTGATCGATGCCTTGAGGTTCTTCTGGCCACCATCCTTCAGCTTCCCGGGGTGCTCGAACGTGCCGGCTACCTTCGCCGCGTTCTGGAAGAACCGCTCGCCATGCTGCTCGGCCGTCCGCGCCAGGTTGAGCGTCGACGCGGCGTACTCGATCACCGACATCCCGTTGACGCCGTCGAGCGACATGCCGGGTACGTGGAAGATTTCGTCCTGGACATAGGGTCGCTGAATCCCGTCGCGGCCACGCACCTGGTACCGCAATCCATAGTTCGGGAGCTCCTCGACGGTGACCGAGTCCGGATGCAGGTAGCGCAGCTCGGTCACCGAGCCGCGATCGCCGGCGACTATCTGCGCGTAGTATTTCCCGCGCAGGCCCAGGCAGGCCTGCATCGTCTCCTTGAATCCGAACGCGGTGTTGCGCCGGTTCGGCTGCTTCTTCAGAACGGGGTACAGCGGATGATCGACCGCCCGCTCGCGGCGGTCGTCGGAGATCCGGCGGTAGACGATCAGCGGGACCTTCGCGATGTCCTGGGCGAGCACGTTGATGCACGCGTACACCGCGGAGATCCGGAGCGCGAGATCCGGCGTGATACGGCCGCCGGGCGTTGTCGTCGCGCCGGGCCCGTTGTACCAGAAGTCGTCGATCGGCTCGAACTCGGCGGCCTTCCGACCGGTGAGCTTGGCGAGGAAGCCCATCAGCGGGTCCCCCAGATGCCGAGGGCGACGAGGCCCACGCCACCTGCGATCACGCCGGCGGGGACGAAGATCATCGACGCACCCGCTGCGATCGCCGTGATACCGATGATCACGCAAACCGGTGTGAGGTATCGATCGACCGTGGCGAGCCGCGGCAACGTGAAGCGGGGAAGTCTCATAGCCGGATGATTCCTCGGGTTTCGTAGACGCTCTCTTCATCGATGAGCTTGAGGGCGCGCCCCATCGCGATAATCAGTGCGACCGCGCCGTCGATCTTCTTCTCGGGGAACTCCTTCCGCGGGAACACGTTCGCGTTCCGATCCTCGGCCGCCGTCACGTTGCTGATCATCCACGACATGGCCGGGTTGCCGTCGTGGTGGATTCGCCCGGCCTCGATCAGCGCCTGGATCTCCTTCATCGGCTCGGAGAGGTGCATCACCGTCTGCGGGACCTCGATCACCTTGTCGGCGCCGAGGGACTGCTGCGCGTGCGTCAGCAGCTGCGTCGCGTTGTAGGGGTCGGCGCCGAGGGCCTGCAGGCTGTATAGCTCGGCGTCCCGCTGGAGCTCTTCCTCGATGACGTCGTAGTCGGTGATGTCGCCCTGCGTCGCGATCAGGTGACCGGTCTGGACCCAGGCGAGGTAGTGGCGATTCTCCGGGAGCTCGGCGCGCGCTTCGGGGATATAGTGTCGGCCGAAGACGTAATAGTGGCGCTCGAGCTTCTCATCCTTGCCCGTGGGCAGGTCCTTCCAGAAGACGTTGACCTTCGACGCGATGTCGAGCTTCGACGCCAGGTCGAGTCCGACGCAGCAGGCCTGCTGCGCAAACTGCTCAATCCGGAGCTCGCGGTCGGCGAGGCGGTTCCACAGCTCGAGGTTGAAGTACGGCGCCGACGCGGTGACCCAGACGTTCAGGTGCTTCGTCTTGAACTTGGGCTGGGCGCGGACGTCGATGATCGCATTCTTCTGTTCGGTCTCGAGGAACTCGCGAAAGACCGACACGCCGATGTTCGGATTCGCTTTCGCGAGGACCGCCGGATCCGTCCAGTCGTCGTCCTCGTCGATCGTGTAGATGATCGCGAACATGTCCTCACGGGGGTTCTGCCCCTCGAGGACCTCGACAGCCTGTTGCCGGAGCGCGTAGCACGGACCGGCGGTGTTGGCGCCCGCAGTAGTGATCACCCAGGCGATCGGCTGCTCGCGAGCGCCCATGCCGGTGACCATCGTGTCGAGCTGCTCGGACGTCGCGTGCTCGTGATACTCGTCGGCGATCGAGAACGAGGGGGACGCCCCGTCGCCCGGCTTCCCGATGATCGGTTCGAACTTCGATGCCGTAGCCTCGATCGCGAGGTTCTTCGCGCCGACGTAGATGCCGAAGGCCTCCTGCAGCTCCGGCGTGTTCTTCACCATGAGGCGCGCGGGCCCGAACACCTCCCAGGCCTGCTTCTCCGAGGTCGCGCCCGAGTAGACCTCAGCGCCGTGCTCCCCATCAGCGCTCAGCATGTAGTCGCCGTTGCCCGCGGTGAGCGTCGACTTCGCGTTCTTCCGCGGGACCTCGATGTACACGAGGCGGTAGCGGCGCAGGCCGTCCTTCTTCCGTTTCCAGCCGAAGACGTTGACCTCGATGAAGCACTGCCAGCCCTCGAGCTTCAGCAGCTCGCGATCGCGCGCCCACTTTCCCTTCACGTGGGGGAGCAGCTCCACGAACCGGCAGACCTTCGTGGCTGCTGCCGGTTCCAGCCGGTAGGGATAGTCCTTCTCCTTCTGCCGGCGGAGCCCCTCGAGGTGGCGCTGGCACGCCAGGCGTACGTATCGGCAGGCGGCGATCTTCCCTGCAACGACCTTCCGCGCGTAGTCGTTGGCCTTCGCGACGTGGCTACTCATCGCTTCGCACCCGCTTTCCGCTTCGCCGGCGCGGCGTTCAGGTCGGTAAATGGGTTCTTCTTCTGGCCGCCGCCGACCGGGTTCGCCTTGCTGCGGCTCGCCGGCGTCATCCCGAACTCGGCGAGGTAGAGCCGGAGCTGGGTGAGAGTTGCAGCGTGCGGCTGCAACTTCGCCCGGTAGAGCGTGACGCACGCGTGGTGCAGGTTGCAGAGGTGCCCGAGCGCGGTGACGTCGCCATCGGTCAACACGCGCGTCGGCAGCAGGAGAGCGACGATGCGACGCCACTCATTCACGGCGTCGGGGCCGCAGAGCCAGTCGGGCGGGTCGATCTCGCACTCGATGACCGGGAATTCCGGCTCCGCCTTGTCGCGATCGGGGCGGTCGGTCCCGTGCAGGACCTTCATGCCGTGAGGCTTACGCTGACGCGGCATGCCCGAAATTCCAGAATGCTGAATTGACGGCGCGAAAAGAAAGCCTCCGAGGCGGTCTGCCTGGACCGATCGGTAGAAATCCGACCCCCCCCTCCCGTGTCACAGTGATACGGGAGTTGAGGCCGTGGACTGAGGGTTAACCTCGGCCTCGTAGCGAGCACGCGCAGCCTTGCCTTGGAACGAGTCGGCAGGCAGCACGAACGCAGCAGAGAACTCCTGGCTCTCGATCGGCGCCCAGCAATCGGGGAGGACACGATCACCGCGCAGCTTGGCCGTGACGCGTGGACGCCACCAGGGCCGCGCCATCTCGCGGCCGCGCATGTACGCTGTCGCGACGCGATTGACGTGGCGCTCCTCCGAGTCTGCCTCGTGGCCAGCGTCGTCCTGCCATTCGTACCCGTTCCGGCCTTCGGTCCGGTTCTCGATCCCCCAAGCCTGGTCGCTCATTCGCGACTGGCGCTGCTGCTCAGCGTGGCCGAGCTCGTGGTACAGCAGCCACTCGAGGGACTCGCACGTCTCGGTCTCGTCAGCGATCAGGACGATGCCGCTGTAACCGCACCATCCGCGGAAGCTGTATGCAGGGCGGGGCTCCTTGTCGGGCTCCATGCCTCCACACCAGGTCCAGTGCCAGCGCAGCGTCTCTGTCTCGCGGCGGTGGAAGATGTGAACCGGAATGTCGGCAACGTTCTGAAACCAGTGCGACGTGCGACGCAGGATCTCCCTGTTCAGGAGCTCCTGGGCGAACGCTGGCGTGCCGTGGTGGATGACGAGGCGGACCGGCGAATCCCAGATCGAGAGGTAGCACGCGCTGCACACCTTCTCGCTCTTGCTGTCCCCGACGATCGCTGGGTTCTGGATCCGGTCGTAGTCGCCGAGCGTCGTCGCGCAGCGAGCGCACCTCTCGACATCCTCGGACGCCGGATCCGGCGGGACGAGGTGAATGTTCTTCGGCGCACGCGCCACCGTCTTACGTCGCTTGGGGCGCTTCACTCGCCCCTTCCGGTCTTCGCGTCGTGGTCGGGCTTACAGAGGCCCTGCCAGTTGTTCCGATCCCAGAACAGCGTCATGTCGCCACGGTGGGGGATGATGTGATCGACGACCGTCGCGGCCGTCGTCCGTCCTCGCTTCTCGCACTCGACGCAGAGGGGGTGGGCTCGCAGGTATCCCTTGCTCGCCTTCCGCCACCTGCTGCCGTAGCCTCGCTCAGCTGCAGTCCCGCGCTGCGCATCCGATTGCGCTCGAGCCGCTCGCTGGTGATCCGCGCATCGCCCGGTGGTCACGAGCTTCCGGCACGACGGAGATCCGCTGCAGGGTCGAAACGCTCTGCTGGGCACTTAGCTCTTCATGGCAGCCTCACTGTGCCGGGAAACGAAAGCGGCCCCGCTCCGTGGTGGAGTGGGGCCGCGCTGCATTCCTGGCGAGGGATTCTCGATTGTATGGCGGAGACCGGAGTTGAACCGGTGACCTCCGGGTTATGAGCCCGGCGCGCTACCTGGCTGCGCCACTCCGCTACATCCGAGTATAGAACACCCGGCGAGGCGAGCGCAACGCTGGCTACAGCGCTGCTGCTTGTCCGAGTTGGAAGAGCGGTACCAGGAACGGCTGGATGAGGGTCATGTGGTTGGCGGCAGTAGCGATGAATTCCGCGTACCGCTCGCCGTACGCCGGCCGTCCATGTTCTGCCTTCAGCTGCTCTGCCTTCTCGAGCAGGGTCGCACGGTCCGCCGGGTTCGGGACTCCGTCCTTGATCGCGTCGCGCAGACGAGCAAAGAGATCATCGGGCGTGACAGCGATGACGTTCACCGACTCGTCGTGGGAGTCGATGAGCAACCGCGCACCATGCCCTATGACGTTGTACACGGTGTGCACTTGCTGGGGTTTCTCCGGCGGGGCGAACAGGTGATTGAGATCAACCACCATCGGATCAACAACCCAGTTTGCGAACAGCTGTACGCGATGCTCGTAGTTGCCAGTGAAGCCCCTGACCCACGTGTACATAAGCCAAAGAACGCCATCGGTTGCCTCAACCGCTCCGCGGCACACCTCGAGGCGGCAGAGAACCCGCGCCGCTGTTTCCTCCGGCCACGAGAGGGAGGTCTTTTGCGCAAAGGAGGCATCCGCGCGCGACCTTAGCTCGTCCCACCATGGCACCACCTCGAACGGCGGCAACGACCGAATGAGGCCTCGGAGCGGTTCGCTATCGCAGAGGTGCACGATGCGCGAGAGCTCCGTCTGTGCGGTGCCGTATCCGCCGCGCCGAAAATCACGAGCGGCGTCGGACAGCATGCGCAGAGCGAAGCCTGCCGGTTCGATCATCTCCCCGGCGGCGGAAACGAACGTGCCACTGTCTTCGCGAACTGTTCGAAAGCGACCCGCAGCCGAATGTTGGCGTCTCGCATGCGATGCAGCGCCGGAACCAACCGCTGCACTTCGTAGGGAACGGAGCGCAGCAGCTCCTCGGTCTGCTCGGGTGTCAGCGGCTCGGTCATGCGGCGCTAACTCGACGCAACAGACTCCCCATCCTTGAGCGCTTGCGCCTCCTTTGCTGCGTGCTCCAGCCAATCTTTCAACAGTGGTACCTGTTCAGGGCTGACCTCGATCATCTGGTCGTCGCTCCCGACCCCCTCCTGCTTGATCCAGATCTTGCCGGGTTCTACAAGCACTTCGATGGACTCCATCCGACGTTTCTTCATCGAACCTCTCTGGTGGGGCGTGGGGTTGAAACCTGGAATCACTCGACACGCTTCGGCCCAAGGGCAACGCCCCTGATCTCGGCAGCTGCTTCCGTTAACCAGCCAATCAGCGTGTCTAATTGGTCCGGATGGATCTCGATACGATCGTCGTGGCCGCCTCCTCCCTCGACTATCGTCTGATTGACGAGGATCATTCCATCCTCAATGCTCACTTCGAGATGCGGCAGACGTCGGCGGTAGGCCATTTCACGTTTCCTCAGTGTTCTTCGGGGTCATCACACGGTAGTCTTTCTCAACGATTCCGTGGGCGGGATTCCCGCGCAGGTGCGCATCTTTCCAGAACGTACCTCGGATCTTCCCGAACAACGGCCGCTCGTCGTAGGTGACAAAGTGTCCGCGGCAGATGTGCAGGGCTTTCGGCAACCCAACGCTCTCTGAGCGTCCTTCGCCGCGGAGCACCGTTCTCATCGGGGCAATATCGAGCGTGTAATACTTCGTCGGCTTCGGCCCGCCATCCTTCTCGGCCTGCCGCCGCTCATGTCTAGGGGGCAAATGCTCCTGGAGCTCGACGTTCTTGCAGTGCATGAAGCTCAGTGCGAGCATGAACGGCTTGAGATAGGTGACGAGATCGGTCCCGAAATTCTCCATCCCCGGTTTCTTCGTGATCTCCTTCACTCGAGCTCCGAAAAGCGCGATTCGATACATGTCCCCGGGCGGCGGCCTGATAGCACCACTCGAGTCGACCTCAAACATGACAGCGCCAATCGAGGTCACCGGCTCGCTGAGTTTCGTAGTCATCAGCAAGGACGCCGCGACGTGCCAACCGTCAGTCGCCGGCTCCGAGTAGAACGCTGCCGCCCACGCAATGAGATCTTGCGACCACGGATTGTCGCCGAGCAGCGACGATACGATTCTCGAGGGCGCTCGAGTCTCCATCCAGAACCGCTGAAATGGGGGCGCGACGTTCGGAAAGGCCGAGCCCATTGGCCAACCCTCCTGGTCGGTTCCCGCATACATGTACTCGGTGACGTTCGACGTGACGATCACCGGGATGCCTGCCTGTTGCTCACGAAAGCTGCGTGCGAGGGACACGTCCGAATCGGCCATCAGCGCGCTCTTCCGGAGGGGCATCCGGAAATACTGGTCGTAAAGCGTCATCGCCTCACGGGGGTCCGCTCGAGGTACCTCACTTCGGCGTCAGGCGACATCTTGATCTGCTCCATGAAATCCATGTCTGCCTGCGAGATCTCGGCGATAAGGCGCTCGCCTGGCCGGTCGGGCGAGCATACGACAAGAAGCGTCGCGCCGCAAATTGGCGCCCCGGGCTGAGGCTCCCCGATCGGCCGCCCAGGGGGCGTAACGCGATGGCGGCAGAAGACATCGCCCTTGCCCACGAGCAGCCGAAGATCCGGAGTGAAGACGTGCCCGTGCGGGCAGCGCACCTGACGCACGCTGACCTTCGTCCAGTAGTGATAGCGGACCTTCGCCTCGTACGGCGCCGGAAGGTTAGTTGAGGGCCGGGCGGTCATGGGGGAAATGGTACACCCCAACCGCCTTTCCGCCATCATCGACGAGTCCGCAGAGGCAACCCGACATCGGGAGCGGGAAGTCTGCGAACCACGCCATCTTGCCGATGTTCAGCCGCGTGCTGGCGAGCACACGCTTCATGCCTACCGACGTGGGCTTCGCCGGCCTGAAAGGCAGGGCCTTGAGCAGCGGGATGAAGTGCGCGCCCGGTATCATTCGTCATGTCTCCCCGCTCCGTGCTGCCGGATCCGGCCGGGCAGCTGCAGGAGCTCGTGATACGCCCAGCCGACGACGCCGGCGAGCGCGATGGTGAGTAGGATCCGCTGGATGTTCATCATCATTCGCTGCCCACCGCCGTGAGCGGCTCGGTGTGCTCCTCTGCGGCGGCCGCGCAAAGCGCCGAGATCAGGGCGGCGCGCAGCGCCTCTTCTCCGACCGCGTGCATTAAACTGCCGGTCTTCCCATCGACCGGGTGCACCCGTTCGAGCTGCTCGCGGATCTTCGCCGCTCGCTCTGGATGCTCCGCTTCGAACCGCTCGGCGATCGCCCGTTGCCGGGCCAGCGCGATCCGATCCTGCACCTGTACCTGCGCCGTCTCGGTCACAGCTTTCTCCGTCGGCGACGCGTCGGTCGCATCGCCGAGTTTCTTCAGCAGCACGACCACCGCCTTATCCGGGTCGTGCACGCCCTCCTGGAGGACCTCGCTGCACTTTCTGGCGAGACGCTCCACCGAGCCCGCTCGCACGCTATCGCGCTTGTTGAGCTTCGCGCCGCCCGATGTCAGCGACGCGAGGAGGGTGGCTCGGATCTGCTGCTTTCGCTCGGGCGTGGCCTTGCCGTAGAACCGCCGAGCGAAGTCCTGCACTTCTCGAGGGAGCGAAGCGAACGAGCGAGGCGTGGCGGGATCGCTCGGCGGCGCGACGGGTCGCGCGCGCGGAAGAGGATCTTTCCCATTCGCTTTCGCTTTTTCCATCCCTTCCGACATCCCATCCCTTCCATCCCCTCCCTCCCTTCCATCCACGTTGAGGGCTCTGGAGGGCTCATGAGGGCTCATGAGAACAGCCGCCTTCGGGGCCTCCGACGACAGCTTTTTTGCCCCGCGGCGCTCGAACTTCGGCGCTGAGGGGTGCGGCACCTTCTGGTACGTCCCGAACTCGGTACAGAACAGGAATTGTCGGCCGCCTGGGAGTTCGTAGACTTCGAACCACCCGACCTTGATCAGCTCCTTGAGCAGCTCGGCGACGTCGACCTGGCGCGATGGCCAGACGCAGAGGCGGATCCGCTCCGCCTCGTACGAGATGTGTCCGTGATCGTCGTGCCACGGCCACGACTCCTTCGCGAGCGCCGACGCGGCAAGCGACACTGCGCACAGCTTCGGGTCGGTGGCGAGGTCGGGGGAAATCGAGCGGATGCGCGCCATTCTATGTCCGCCTCTCGGCGAACCTGCTGAGATCGGCGTGCGCACCTTCCGCAGCGTGGATCCCTGCACGCGCGAGCGCGATCAGGACGGGCAGGGTAGCGAGCGCGCGCTCGCGTAGATCGATCGTGGGATCCAGCTGCTGCAGCGCCGTGGCGATGTCGGTCTCGGCATTCGAGACGACGCGGCGCTGCAGGTTGAGCCAGATCCGCAGGAGAGGATCGACGTCGGCGATGGCCGCGCGGAGCTTCTCGACGTCAGACGCCATCGTCGCCCTCCTCCTCGGCCGCCACATCGAGAAAGCAATCGCGACAGACCTTCACGTCCTTGCCGCGGCCAACCGATGTCATTGCCTGCGGGTCGATGGAGGTCGTGACGAGCGTGAACGTCCGCTCATTCTCGCGGAACTCGTGGCCGCACATGAAGCAGCGGATGGCGAGGATCTTAGACGCCATAGTCGTCCTCGTCGGGGAAGAAGGACCAGGACTCCTCGCCCTTGTTGGTTTCCCACTCCTCCGCGCTCGACTCCTCTTCGGCGAGAGCCTGCGCGCGTGTCGCGTCACAGAGCTCGGCGCCGAGGAAGAACTCGGCCGTGCGCTGCACGCGCGTGACGTCGGCGCCCCACCGCTGCGTAAACTCCATGCAGCGCACGGCGTCGGTGATGTCGATAGTGATCGCGTGCGTCTCCATGATCGTCGGCGACGTCTGTCTGAACTGGTCGCAGTGGCGACAGACCACCAGATCGTGGCGCTGAGGCAGGAAGGCAGTTACGCGCCGGACGTCGTACCGGTCGGGCCGCTGGCCGCATCGCGCGCAGACGGTCGCGACGCGGACGGAGCTGACAGGTCCGCGTCTCACGCCCGTCGCCTCCGACGCGGTACGCCGGCCGCCTGAAGCACTTGCCGGCAGCGCTCCGCCGTGAGGCCGAACGCGGGGGCGATGTCAGAGAGCTCACCGCCGGCGATGTACCGCTCGATGATCGCGCGATTGCGCTCGAGGCGGTCCGAGGACGACACCTTGAGGTGAGGTCCGGGCGGAGGTCTGCTTGAGCTAGGCCGGGTCTTCTCCTTGCTCTCCTCCTCGCGCCTCTCGTCACGCCAGTGCGCCCGCCGGACGATCGGCTTACATACGGCGCAGTAGATGTCCTGGCGGCCCGGACCCTCGCGCATTGGGATCTCGGCTTCGCAGATCAAGCACGCCGGATCCGGCACACCGTGCTCCCGCGCGTGCGCGTCCCACTTCGCCCGGCGTTCGCAGAAAGGGCAGGGCACCGTCACCCAGCGGACGCCGCGAATGTCGAATCCGACGTGCACGCGGCCGGGGCATCCGTCGACGGTGCAGTACTCGATGCGCTTCCGCACCAGCTTCGATCGACGCCGCTCGCATTCGGGGCAGGGCCGGTCGATCACCATTCCGGCGTTATTCGTGGTCGGCTCGATGTACCCCGTGCAGCCGGTGGCCGAGCACCTCACCGCGGCCGATGCAGTGGCGAGGCTCATCGGGCCCCTCCCGCGTACCTTCGGCGTGCGGTCGGAAGGCCGAAAACGCTTTGCGCAGGGTACGCCTGGGGTACGCCTACGGCATCGTTTCGGGGGAGCCTGACGCCAAAAAAAGAGCGAGGCGTGAGGCCGTTACTGGGGGAAACCGATGCCGATTTTCGCGAAAGCTTTTCCGAGTCGGGCGCCTGATAAGCGTGAGGTCGGTAGTTCAACTCTACCCAGGCCCATCACCGAGTTAGCCCCCTTTCGAGGGGGCTTTTTCGTGCTCATCCACAGTGAATATCCACAGTGACGGGAGTGCGCGGCGGGGCCATCGGACGACCGCCGCCGTCCTGATCGCTGAGGGGCTTGGCGAGAGCGTCGAACATCTCAAATCCCAACGCGCGCAGCCGCAGCTCGGGCTCTGGTAGCCCGTCACCCGCCGGAGCCCAGCGAAGCTCGTATTCCCGCGACGAGCATCTCCTGTAGAACGGAGAAGGGGACGTCGATCCCCTTCTCGCGTATCGTCGCCAAGGTGCGACGCCAGATCGTGTCATTTCGTGAGGCATTCAGGAATTCGTGGCCGTTCCACGTCAGCCGAACAGCGCGAGCGCCGAACGGACCGACAATGCCGTCGGCTTTGGACAGATGAGCTTCGACGAGGCCAGCGTCCGCTAGGAGTTGAACGTGACGACCCACTTCGAGTACCGAGCGCCCGGGCACTTCGAGGAAGTTGATCGCTGGATCGTTGAAGTCGGGGGGCTCCGGGAGAGGGAGGGCCTCGACCGCCAGCAGGATATTCCGGATCAACTCCATGTCGCGCTTCATGCAGCCTCCACTGGGTTTGGGGCGCCAAGCGCTTGCGCCGCGCCCCGCAGTCGAGGAACATTCGCACGACCTCGCTCGGGGTGCAAATCCCCGCGAGACGTACCCGTTTACCCGAGTCGCCCAACGTGGCCGAGCCGAACCTTTTCAATTACGGCGACAACCTCGACGTACTGCGAAGGCACGTCGCGGACGAAAGTGTCGATCTCGTTTACCTCGATCCGCCGTTCAATAGATCCCGCAGTTACGCCGTCTTTTTCGAGGAGCGGGACGACACAGAAGCGGGCGCGCAGATTCAGACTTTCGAGGACACATGGGGTTGGGACGCGTCGGCGTCGAGCGCCTACCACGAAGTTGTGGAGGGCGGGTACAAAGTGGCTCCGAGGGCGAAGAAGGTTGCGGAGAAGAACCCGACGCTGTTCGTGGATGACTAGTCGCGGCTGGCAGGGATGACCGTGCTGCTCGGATTCCGCCGCGAGCGCCGCATTCGGCGGGCGTTGCGCCAGCTCGCCCGGCAGCGAGTCGTCACGGTTCTCCAATGGCGCCCGCGTCCCAGTCGATGTGTCGCCACTGGAGGTCAGCAGGCACGCGAGACACAAGAACGTCGGCACGACCTCGCGGTTCTACGTGCACTCGAAAGCGGCCACACAGACCAAGCAGCGGGCTCAGGAGAGCTTCCTTCGACTGGCGACTGCGGTGTCGTAGCCCGTACTCGTATCACGAATGAGAGCCCGCCGGACGCTTCGGCGGGCTTTTGTTCGTTCACGCTTCGAGTATGCCCACAGTCCTCCCACAGTGCAGTGCAGTTAGGCCCTATGTGACCTTGTCCAATCAACTTTGATCCCAAGGCTTGTATCTGCTTTCTACATCACACTATACCTGACTACATTGGACAACGCCGCAGTCACGAGGCCTCCCTGATAAGCGTGAGGTCGGAGGTTCAACTCCTCCCAGGCCCATTGTGCAACGTGGTGCCCCGCAACGGCTTCGCGCCGCGGGGGGGGTCGCGCGGACCCCCCACCAGTTTGCGATGACGCTGCGGGCTACTGCATCGTCGCCTCTCGATCTCCCGGACTGACATAACAACCGGTTCAGAGATGAGGGTCACGTCACGCCTTGCACCAACTCGCAGGCGGCCGTACGATAGGTCCCGGCCGTCGTAGCCGTTGCGATTCGAAGCTCGCCTGAATGGCTGACGCGGCTGCAGCAGATCCCGGCGCAGTCGAGCCGCAGTTGCTTCCCTCTCCCGCGGAGGACATGTATGCGTTTTTCCCGGCCTATCGCGTCGGCCCTGTTGCTGGTCTCGTATGCCTCGGCCGCCTACGCCCAGCAAGCAAGTCCAAGTCCGACGCAGTCTTCGTACGTAGTTCTCCACTACATGAAGGTCGCGCCCGGCAAGGCAGAGGAGTACCTGCGGTTGGAACAGCAGGTCTGGAAGCCCGTGCATCAGGAACGGGTCAAGAACAAGGAGATGGTGAGTTGGCAACTGTATTCGGTCCCCTATACGGCCGACACAAAGCGCGAGTACGATTACGTAACCGCCAACATCTACGACAACGTGGCGGCGACTGAGGGGAACGGACTGCTCGACGCGTTCCGGCGTCGCTACACCGCCAAGGAGGCGACGACCCATTCCACGCAGACCGGCGCAGCACGACAGATCGTCCGCGCCGAAATCTGGCGGCTGGTGGATCAGACAGCGCAGGCGAGCACGACGAACAGTGCTGCCGCACCCAAGTACCTCATGGTGGACTTCATGCGGTCCAAGCCGAACGGAAACTACGTCGCGGTCGAGAGGGATATCTGGAAGCCGATCCACCAAGAGCGGTTGGCGAGCGGCGTAGCGAGTGGGTGGTCGCTCTATTCGCTGGTGCTGCCAGGCGGCACGAGCTACCCCTACGACTACGCGACGGTCAATGCGATGAGCAGTCTGTCGTCCCTCAACGAACTGTTCTCCGCCGACCTCTTCAAGAAAGTGCATCCGAACATTCCCATGACGGAAATCAGCATCCGCACGGGAGCGAGTCGAGACCTCACGCGGCACGAGCTATGGGTGCTCGTCGACGCGACGCGGTGACGCGTACGACGACGATCGCTAGGTCTTCGCGAGAAACCCAAGAGCCGGGGGGCGGTTAATCGACCAACCGACGTGCTTCTGGCATGGGAGGGTCCATGTTGGCCGCGCTGAGAGAATCTCTCGTAGCTAGGTGTGGATTCAGGTGTCGATTGAAACTGGCACAGCGGGACGGTAGGGCTAGGAAAGTCCGGCAGATCGCGCGGTCCGCCCTATGAAAGACGGCAACACGTCGGACTTTCACCACCCCTTCGACTCGCCTGATAAGCGTGAGGTCGGTAGTTCAACTCTACCCAGGCCCATTCCCCGGAAGTGCTTGCCCCGCTTGCGACTCGCGTCGTGGGCGGGGCAACTGCTTGGTGATCCCTGGGTGCGAGATATAACGCAGCGAGCCGCACTTCTCGGAATGCGCGACGGTGGCCGAGACGCACGTCCCCCTGTTCGCCGACGCACAGCCCCCGCCGTGGGACGCGGCGTCGCCGCTGGCCGAGTTGTGGAATCGGTGGAACGCGACCTTCCGATACACGGCGCGAACCGCGTACCTTTTCCGGCAATGAGCCCGACAGTCCTTCGCGTCCGCGGGTCGCTTCTATTTTTTCTCCCGGGAAGAGGCTCGACCCCACGTTCACGTCCAGCACGCAACTGGTGAAGCGAAGCTCTGGCTCGATCCGGATATTGAGACCGCCCGGAACTACGGCCTGAGCTCGCGCCACCTCGCAACGGCCCTTCGGCTTGCCAAGGAGCACCGCGATGAAATCCGCACGGCCTGGGAAGCCCACTTCGGGCGTTGAAGTAACGAACGTATCCCCTCACGGTTTCTGGTTGCTCCTCGACGACCGGGAGCTATTCCTGAGCTTCGAACACTTTCCATGGTTCGCGGACGCAACGATCCGGGACATCACTCGGGTCGACCGACCGAGCCCGCACCATCTTTATTGGCCGAGTCTCGATGTCGACCTTGCCGTCGAGTCCCTCGAGCGGCCGGAAGCTTACCCTCTGGTGAGCGAGGCGCGGCCTCACCGGCAGTCGAAGCCAACCGGTCATCAGCGTGGTGGGACAGTGCGCCGCACCAGCCAAAAGTGAAACGAAGGTCGTGATCGCCCGCTGAAGTTCCGCTGGAGCCACCCTCGGAGCATCCGCCAGGTTGTACCTGCCGCTGGGCTGGGGCTGGATGGTGCAATATGGCCCCCCGGGACGCGATGCCACACATTATAACCGCGGCTACTCGATACCCTGACCGGAAGCTCAATGAGAACGCGATGCGGCATCCTCTTCGTAGCCTTCGCGACCGCGAACGGCATGCAGCCCGCCGTCGCGCAGCCGTCGGAACTGACCGCCCTGGAACGCGCGACGATCGATGCAGGGCGACAACTCGTACGCGAGGAGCGTGTCCCTGACTCCCCGTGGCCGCGCGTCACGGTCATTCAGTTCATCGACGCCTCGCCACGGGAAGCCGTCGCCGTGTTCGCCGACTATGCTCTCCACTCGGCCTACGTGCCCGGCGTCAAGAAGTCCGTGATCTCGCGGCGGATATCGCCGCGCGTCACGGAAGTGGACTATGTCCTGGAGGTGCCCATTTTTCCCGACGAGGATTACACCGTTCGCGACTCGCTCAGCAGCAGCGACGATGGGGCGAGCTATCGTCTGGACTGGGTGATGGTGCGAGCGCGGTCGACGAAGGAGATCGTTGGAAGCGCCCGATTCGAGCCGTACCGCAACGGGGCTACGGCTGCGGATGGCGCGCTGATCACCTACGTCAATCTCGTCAGGCCAGGTCAGCGCCTCGCGGGACCGCTGAAGGGGCGGGCGCTGAAGCAGGTGCGGGAAACAGTGACAGCGCTGGCGAGACAGATCGAAGCCGAGCGCAAACACGAGCCCGGCTTGTTGGCCGCTCAGATGGCCGCCCTCGCGTCCGCTCTCGCACCGCCGCCCGCACCGCCGTCTATGCGGTAGGAGGTGCCGCTGACGGTGACCGAAGGCCGACGGCCGGTGGCACGAGTGGGCGCGCGGTCGCAGGAACGGCCGCTGTCGACTTGTTCTCGATCGGCGGCGCGCTTGGGTCAGGACCATCGCGTCCCTCGCACAAACGCTGAATCTTCTCGCGGATCGCTTCCGCTGCGCGGTCATCGGGATCCATGTCGTGGAGCGCCACCAGCGCCCGCCAGATCGCGCGCTGGATCCCGAACAATCGTTCGCGGTCGCTGACGGCGACATCCAGGCGCAAGTCGTTCTCGCGAAGCTCAGCGAGTCTGCTCTCGATGTCCCGCCGCCGCCGCAGCTCGCGAGCGCTGTAGTGAGTCGTCGCTGGCTGCCCCGCGAGCTCCGCCTCTAGCCGGCCGATCGAGCTCGGATCGCCGAGATACGCGAGCTCCGAGATCTCCAGGTCGAGGGCTTCGATCTCGCCGCAGAGCTGCCGGGCAGCAGACAGAGCCATGTAACCCGCTGCTCGCGAGCCCGCGGTGAGGGACTGCGCAATTCGCCTGATCTTGTCGTGGCAGTCGCGCACGTACCTCGGCTCCTCGTGGACATCGCTTGCGACCGGGACCTGCACCTGGCGTAGCAACCGCGCCACCTTCGGCGAGTCCCAGAGCCGCGACACGATGGTCGGTCCGATGAGCATCCGGATGGTTTCGCGGCGATCGAGCCCTTCCCGGTGCGCCCATATCGAGGCCTCGATCAGGATGGCGGTCAAACCGGTCGAAAGGACGCCGATGACCATCCAGACAACCGGAAGCGTCAGCGGCAGCGGCAGCTTTGCCGCGCCTCCTCCGGTCGGTTGGGCCAGAAAGATCAGGAGCGGTACGATGACGACGAACGTGCTCAACGCGATCCTCGTGAGCTGAGCACGCATCGGGAGGCGGTGCCAGAGATCGACCGGCCGCCTGAGTCGCAGCGGCCACCACATTCCCCACCACTTCGGTGGCCAGAACGCAACGCGTGCGATCTGGATCCCGGGGAGTGAACCGGGGCGCATCCCGGCCACCTGGAGAACGAACCCGGTCGGGACGATGAGCGCGATCACCAGCAGCGCTACGCCCAGCATGAGCTGATCGAGCTTGAGAACGCCGAAGGTGCCCCATACGCTGACCCACAGCAACGTCCAGCTTCCGAATCCCGCCATGTCGCAGAGATCCTGCGGCATGGTCCATTCGTCCATCTCCCTCACACCCAGCGCGTTTCTGAGGTGTCGGGCGTCGCGTGCGCGGGCGTCCGGGTCCTTCTCCAGGCAGCGCATCACGACTCCGGCGAGATCCGGCGGGACATCAGGCGCGACGGTGGCGAGCGCCGGCGGGAGCCTGCTGATCGTCTGCTGGATGACCTGGAGGGGCGTTTCACCGTCGAAGGGACGCCTCCCGGAGAGCATCTCGTAGCCAAGCACGCCGAGCGCCCAAAGATCGGCGCGATGATCGAGCTTCCCTTCGCCGAACGCTTCGGGGGGCATGTATCCCGGCGTGCCCGCAACAATGCCGCTCGATGTCGTGGTGACGCTGTTCAGCCGCTTCGACACCCCGAAATCCGTCAGGAACGCCCGGCCGGACATGTCATCGACGAGAACGTTCGCCGGCTTCACGTCCCGATGAATCACACCGAGCCCGTGGGCGTAATACAGGGCGTCGGCAACGTCGACGAGAATGCGACGCGCTTCCTCCGGCGGAATCCTGCCCTCCTGCTTCAGGCGCTCGGCGAGCGAGTCGCCCGAGACGTACTTCATCACGAAGTAATCGAGCTCGTCCAGCTCGCCCGAGGCGAAGATCTGGACGATGTTCGGATGGTCGAACTGCGCGACCGTCCGCATCTCCCTCTGGAACAGCTCACGCGCGCGGCGCTCGCCGAATGCGTTCGGCAGGATGACCTTGATGGCGACGAGCCGCTCGAGCGTGTCCCCGGCGAGGTACACCGCGCCCATGCCACCTCGGCCAAGCAGCCGGATGATCTCGTACTGGCCGCCGACGGCCTCCTGAAGGGAACGGCGAAGAGGATCGCCTCCGTTCGGGAACGTCATGGCGAACTACGCTCGGTGCCGATCGGTGCCGCCCCAAAGGGGGACACAACGTGCGAGTCGGACGACATGGGCGCTCCCCTCAGGGGCGCACCGGGCGTCAGGTCCGGTGGCGTCGCGAATATGGCGCCGGCCGTTGACGCTGTCAAACGAACCAGGGTGTCTGTGTCGAAAGCTTGGAGCGTCGGTTGGACGTAACGATCGAGGTGCGTGGCGCAACGCCTGCCGACAGAAGGCATGCCACAGGCTGACCGTGAAGGCATCGACCCGGAAGGGGTGCTGGAGCCCCCTGAAGAATCCACTTGACATCTGGAAAAGGGCGCCGTAAATGAGGGGGCCCTCCGACCCGCCGCTCGGTGTGGCCGCTCAGACTCCGCGGTGTGAAGACAGGCAGACTTACCTTGACTCCTCTCCGGGGAGGGTCGTACGAGGCTGCGTCGCTCCGTCGTCCTGCTGCTCTGTGGCCCGATGTTGTCCGCCTCGCCGACCGTCGCTGCCGGTCAGGCCGACGCGTCGAGACGTCCCGGTACTTCGGAGCCGGTCTACCTGATCATCCGCAGTGACGATGCCGGGATGAGTCACAGCGTGAACATGGGTCTCCGACGACTCATCGAGACCGACCTCCCCGTTTCGGTGTCGATCATGTTCGCCTGCCCCTGGTATCAGGAGATGGTGGAGATCCTGAAGCGCCATCCAGCGGTCGCCGTCGGGATTCACCTGACGCTCAACTCGGAGTGGAAGAACTACCGCTGGGGACCTGTGGCGGGCCGCGGCGCCGTGCCCACACTGGTGGACGCCGACGGATACTTCTTCTCGTCCTCGGAGGACCTGTACCGGAACCGTCCTGATGTCCGGGAGGTCGAGGCGGAGCTGCGCGCGCAGATCGACCGGGCGCGCCGATCGGGGCTCGCGATCGACTATGTGGACTACCACATGGGCACCGCGGTTCGGTACCCCGAGTTTCGCGAGATCACCGAACGGCTTGCCCGGGAGTTCGGGCTTGGCATGTCGGAGTACTTCGGGGAAACGAGAGGCAGTCCCCAATACGCCGCCGCGCCGCCGAGCAAGAGCGACAGCCTCCTGGCGCTGATCGATCGCCTGCACCCGGGTTTCAATCTCGTGGTGACGCACGTCGGGATCGACGACTCGGAGCTCGGCGCGCTGGTGGACATGAACAGCGACTACCCCCTCCCCGACATGAGCAGGCATCGTCAGGGAGAGCTGGATGCGCTCACGTCCAGGCAGTTCAGCGAGGCCCTCGAGGCCCGCAATGTTCGGCTCATCACGTATCGCCAGCTGATCCAGATGCAGGGCCTGAAGACCATGCGACGACCCGGAGGATAACAACGCATGCACGCTACTGAGAGGATAGCGATGGAGAAGCATATTCCCGGTACCTGTTCGTTCCGGAACGGCCGCCCCTGCCGCTTTCGCGTCGTGGCGTTGAGCCTGCTGTTCGCGCTGTCCCTGAGCGTAACGGCATCGGCCCAGCAGCTGTCGATTTCCGGAACCGTGACCGCCACCGGAGGGGCTCCTCTCGCGGGAGTGACGGTCCGCGTCGTGGGAATGGACATCTGGACGGTTACATCCGCGGCCGGGAGGTATTCTGTCAACGCTCCGGCCGATGGATCACTGATTTTTACCCTCGTCGGCCAGAGCCCCGTTCAGACAGCGATTGCCGCGCGTACGACGATTGATGTCACGATGACGCGCCTTGCCTATCTGGAAGAGGTGGTGGTGACCGGCTACACCGAACAGCGCCGGGCGGATATCACCGGCGCGGTCGCAAGTATCGACGTTGAAAGCGCGGCCCGGCAGAGCGGGGCAAGCGTGCTCCAGAAGCTGGATGCCGTACCCGGCATAACGGTGAACGCGGGGGGGTCGCCCGGATCGCGCAGCACCGTCAGGATCCGCGGCGTCGGCTCCTTCCAGAACAACGATCCCCTGTACATCGTCGACGGCACACCGGTTCAGGACTCCTACATCAACTGGTTGAACCCCGACGATATCACGTCCATCCAGGTCCTGAAGGACGCATCAGCGGCGTCGATTTACGGTTCGCGAGCCAGCAATGGTGTGGTCGTCATCGAAACCACCAACAGGGGAGCCGCGGGGCCGCCCCGGGCCACTCTGCGAGTCCGAACCGGGCTCGCCACGCCGGTGCGCGGCTATGATGATTTCCTGATCCTGGACGCACTCGACTACTTCGAGGTTGTCAAGCAAAGCTATGTCAACGCGGGCTTGCCGGTCCCGACCAACATTTACGGCGACCCGAACAATCCCAGGGTTCCCAGCTACATATACCCGAACAACTGCACTCCGAACCCGTGCGCGAGTGTTGACGCAGCCTCCTATTCGTATCCCAACAATCTGATCATGCCCGGCAGCCCCGGTACCAACTGGTGGAAATCAGTCTTCGGTACGGGGTTCGTGGGGGATTACAACCTGGATGTCGCGGGCGGCAGCGATGACAACGCATACGGCGTGTCCTTCAACTACTTCGATCAGCGCGGCACGGCGAGGTACAACCAGTTCAGGCGGGGGAGCATTCGCGTCAATACCTCATTCAACAGGGGACGGCTGAACTTCGGGGAGAATATCGCGCTCGCTGTTGAGCGAAGCTTTGGGGGAATCCCCGATGACAACACGGGTGAAGGCGGCATCATCGGCAAGAACATCTTGATGCAGCCGGTTGTCCCGGTGTACGACATCGCAGGGAATTTCGCTTCGGGCAAATCCGTGGGCCTGGGCAACAACACCAATCCCCTCAAGGCGGCCTTCGAGTCCAGGGACAACCGGAACAAGAACAACCGCGTATTCGGGAACGTATTTGCGGGCTTCGACGTGACCCCGGAGCTGGCCGTGAGAACCAGGCTCGGGTTCAACCTGGCTCAGGGCTCATTCGCGGGCTACAGCCCGATCTTTCCCGAGAACTCCGAGCCCACGTTCACCAATTCCATCTTCGAGAACACCAGTAACTCCACGGACTGGACGTGGAGCAACACGCTGAGGTTCGTCCGCGGTTTTTCCCAGCACAGCTTCGACCTGCTGCTGGGGCAGGAAGCCAACGGGAACACCAGCCGGTTTCTCAGCGCATCGATGGCGAACCTCCTCTCCACCAACCTGGACGCCAGATATCTCCAGGACGCGCTCGGTGACGCCAACACCAAGAATGTATTCAGTTCCGGTGGCCGGAGCGCCCTGTTGTCCTTTTTCGGAAAGGCCGACTACAACTTCGCCGACCGATATGTTGCGAGCCTTACGCTCCGACGAGACGGCTCATCCCGATTGGGACCCGATCACCAATGGGGAACCTTCCCGGCCTTCGGCCTGGGCTGGAGAATGACCAAGGAGCCGTTCCTGGCGGAAAACCGGATCTTCTCGGACGTCATGCTCCGATACGGATGGGGCGTGACAGGGAACCAGTCCATCCCGTCGGGACGCATCGTCTCGCAATTCGGGGGCGGCCGGGGAGATACCTACTACGATATCGGGGGAACCAACACCAGCATCGTGGCGGGATTCCGGCAGACGTCCCTGGGTAACCCGAACCTGAGGTGGGAGGAAAACAGATCCCAGAACGTGGGTGCGGATCTCGTGCTTCTCGACGGCATGCTCGACGTCGTCATCGATGTGTACGAGCGGGCGACTGACAACCTGCTGTTTGACGTCAAAACCCCGGCGACTGCCGGCATCGCGGCTCCCCCGATCGTCAACATCGGGAAGATGAAGAACACAGGCATCGATTTCTCCATCGGCCATCGCGGTGCCGCCTGGAACGCGACCTTCAGCGGGAGCCACTACAAGAACAAGATCGTCTCGATCGATGGGGTCCAGGACTTCTTCTTCGGCCCGATATCGACCCGCTTTGGCAATCAGGTAATCAACAAGGTTGGCCATCCGATCGGTTCGTTCTATGGCCTGATCGCGGATGGGTTCTTCAGGGATGCGACCGACGTCGCGGGCCATGCGACACAGGACGGCGCTGCGCCCGGCCGGATCAAGTTCAGGGATGTGAATGGCGACGGCCAGGTCACGGCGGCCGACCGGACCATCATCGGAAGCCCCCATCCGGATTTCACCGCCGGCCTGGATCTGGGAGTCCGCTGGAGCGCGTGGGACCTGAGCGGGACCGTGTTCGGGACATTCGGGAACGAGATCTTCGACGTGCAAAAGGAATTCTACGTCTTCCGAAATTTCTCCACGAATGTCCGACGCGACCTGCTGACCGATTCCTGGACGCCCGACAACCCGAACGCCAAGTACCCGCGACTGGATCTGAACGACACATACAGCAAGGAAATCAGCAGTTTCTACGTCGAGGACGGATCGTACGTCAGGCTGCGCAATGTCCAGCTCGGGTACAACGTTCCGTCGTCGTTTGCACGATGGGTATCGGTGGCCAGAGTGTATGTGCAGGCGGAGAACGTGTTCACCATTACGGGTTACGACGGTCTCGATCCGTCGTTGCCGGCGGCGAACGTCTTCGGACCCGCCGGCGATATCCGGGATCAATATCGGGGCGTTGACCGCGGATCGTATCCCAGCAACAAGACGTTCAGCATTGGCATGATCGCCTCGTTCTAGCCAATCGCCTTTTCCTGAGGAAGCGGAGACGATGAGAATCGTATCGAAGCACCCACTGCTCGTCGGGACGACGCTCCTGACTCTCGCGGCAGCCGGGCTGTATGGTTGCAAGGATTTCCTGAATTCCGCCGCCGCTCCCCAGGGGACATTGGATGAACAGACGCTCGCGAACCGGGCGGGGGTGGAAGGCAGCCTCATTGCCGCGTACCGGGCGCTTGACTGGAACTTCGGCGTCGGGGGTGCCTGGGGGAATGCGGCCAGCAACTGGGTGTGGGGGAGTGTCACGAGCGATGATGCCTACAAGGGATCCGAGGCCAGCGACCAGCCCAACATCAATGACATCGAGGCCTATCAATGGTCCACCGCCGGGTCCGACAGCTACCTGAATGACAAATGGCGCGCCGCGTATGAAGGAGTGGTCCGAAGCAACGCGACGTTACGCCTCCTCAAGCAGATCGTGGCGGCAAAGCCGGGTGAGATCGCCGCCGCGGACGCCAGCAGCATCGAGGGAGAAGCCATCTTTCTCAGGGCCCACTATCACTTCGACGCGTGGCGGATGTGGGGGAATATTCCCTATTACCGCGAAGATGACACGGATTTTCGCAAGGCGAATCTGACCAGCGCGGAGGTCGTCACGGAGATCCTGAAGGACCTCGATGCAGCCATCGCGTTGCTGCCCGTGACTCCGCGGAATGGGCAGCGAGTGACGCAGTGGACGGCCAAGGCGTACAAGGGACGCCTTCAGGCCTATGTCGGCCAGTATCCCGCAGCCCTGACGACGCTGCGGGAGATCAGAGCGAGCGGGCCGTACGCGCTGGAAGCAAGCTATGATCGCGTCTGGACCGGTTTTCAGGAGTTCGCCAACGGGCGCGAGACCATCTTTGCGTATCAGGCTTCCGTGAACGACGGCGAGGCGAGCGGCGGGAATTCCAACTGGGGCGAGCGGCTGAATTTTCCGCATGGGGGCAGCCCGTTCGGATGCTGCGGGTTTCACCAGCCATCACAGAATCTGGTCAACTTCTTCGCCGTCGATGCCACTGGACTTCCTTTGGCCCTGACGGATGCGAACTGGAATGCGCGGAACGCCGCCCTCACGGCGTCAACGCTGACGCCGGTAGATCCGCGGCTGGACTGGACCGTGGGGCGGGACGACGTGCCCTACAAGGACTGGGGAACCCATGCGCCGGACTGGATCAGGTCCCTGGCATACGGCGGTCCGTACAGCCCCAAGAAGAACATCCACGAGAAAGCCAGTGGCGCGGAGAGCACCGTCGGCTGGGTGCCGACTCAGACGAACTCCGTGAACATTCACATCTTCCGCTACGCCGACCTGCTCCTGCTCCTGGCCGAGGCGGAGGTTGAAGCAGGTTCCCTGGAAAACGCGAGAACGATCGTCAACGAGATCAGAGCACGGGCAGGCGTTCTCGCTCAGGGATGTGGGTGGAGGGCCGATGTTTCGAAGAACAACGTCGCGACTCTGTACCCGCAATGCGCCGGGGATGCTCGCATCGCCGTGCCGATCAATGATCCCTCGATTACCTGGGCAATTTACCGGATCGGCCAGTACATGCTGCCCTTCGCCGATCAGGCCTTTGCCCGTACGGCCGTTCGGTATGAGCGCAGGGCCGAGCTGGCGATGGAAGGCCAGCGGTTCTTCGACCTCCGCCGCCTGGGAATAGCCGAGCAGGTTCTCAATGCGTACCTTGCGGTCGAGAGGGATAGAAGACTCCACCTCAGAGCGGCGGAAGCAGTCACGGCCCGCCATCGCTTGTTTCCCATCCCTGTCATTCAAGTCGAGTTGAGCAAGGTGGGGGGTCAAAGCAGGCTACAGCAGAATCCCGGGTGGTAGGCAAGAAGCTCTACCGGTGCCTGATGGAAAAGGCCTGAAGGGAGTCGCCGGTGTTGGCGACGAGCACGGCCTTTCCGGTTGGTGTGTTG
The DNA here is from genome assembly GCA_041743365.1 of Gemmatimonadaceae bacterium. GTDB lineage: Bacteria > Gemmatimonadota > Gemmatimonadetes > Gemmatimonadales > Gemmatimonadaceae > JANPKQ01. Next base: position 5,650 of record JBGTMW010000512.1, on the reverse strand, counting down.
ATCAGGGCCAGGCCCGCGACGTTCAGCGGAGCCAGGAAGCCACTTTCAACCGGAGGCACCGGGGTGAAGTGGCCCTGGCTGTCACCTCTCAGCCAGAGTCCGTTGCCTGCATCGGCTCTCGGCGTATTCGGTTCGGCGTCGTAGAGGTTTCCCGCCACGATCAGATCTAGATGGCCATCACCGTCCACGTCGTGGACGATGATGGCCTTTATCGGTGCGATCTGCGCCAGATTGGGTAACGATGACGAGCTGAACGTTCCGCCTCCGTTGTTGTGCAGATAGACGCTGGCGAACGTGTCAGCCTGGTAATGGATGGCCTCCTCGAGCTGCGAGGGACTGAACACCTGACGAACGGACGCCTGCGCGAACGACGCATAGGTGGGGAATCGCAAAGCCACCGTATAGATCTCCCGACCGAGTGGAACCAGACCCGCGAACGGGTATTCGGTGCCGTTTATCTCCTGGGTGAGCACGATGTCCGTGGTCCGGTTCCCCGTGAAATCGGAAGCATATACGCCGAACCTGCTCCTCTTCGATGTCGTATACGTGTAATTGAGCCCGAGATTCCCGGCTATCAGGTCGGGACGACCGTCGCCGTCGACGTCGCCCGCTGCAAGGCTGTACCACCAGCCGCGCAGCGGCGGCAGACGCGTGGACCCGGTTACGTTGCGCAATCGTTCTCCATCGTTCCGATAAAACTGGATGGGCATCCATTCCCCGACGGTGACCAGATCCAGGCGCCCGTCGCCGTCGAAATCGATCCAGACCGCATCGGTGATCATGCCGCCGGGATGAGCCAGCTCGGACGCGACCTCCTCGGTCACATCGGTGAAGCGGCCCCCGTCATTACGCAGAAGATGGCTCCTGGTGGGAAAGGGGTAGTTTCGAGGTGTCAGGCGACCACCGACGAACAGATCTGGTCGCCCATCGCCGGTAAAATCGCCGGCGCGCACGCTGGCCGTGCTGGTCAGCATGGTCGGCAGCGCCCGAGCATCCCGTACAAAGCTGCCGCCACCCTGATTGATGTACAGGCGATCCTGCAGGAACGGAGAGCCTGGTGCGAGTTGATATCCGCCGCTCGCCACGTACAGGTCCGGCAATCCATCCGCATTGGCATCGAAGAAGAGCGCTCCCCAATCTTCGTACGCCTTGTCGGCCACCCAGGGCAGGCTCTCCGCGGATGCGACAAAGCCGCCGTCCTTTCCCTGAATGAACAGCTGGCCCGGGACACCTGACGCACCACCGACGAATACATCGTCCAGACCGTCGCCGTTGACGTCGCCCACGGCAACTGGAGGGCCCTGCCTGGAAACCATGTAGGGCAGGAGGGATTGTACGCTGTAGTCCACAAGCGTCCTTTCCTGCTGCTCGTATGCCAGCCCGCGGCTGGCATCCATCGATTGGAACAGGGGGTTTGAAGCCATAGGAGCAAGGCCTGGTAACTTCTTCCGGGTGGCATCCGCCTGTTTCACCGTCACGATCTGATCGACTTCCAGATCCGTCAGTACCTGATAACGCCCATCGGGCCACACCACTTCGAGGCTGTCCACTCGGCGAGCACGACCCAGCCCAAAATGCACCCGGTGATCCATCGTGGACATGTATCCCCGATAGGGGGAGTGGTCGATGTATTGCTTCCTGCCCGCGACCGTGAGTGTCAGCTTCGCTCCGATTCCCCCGCTGTTGGGCGGCTCTCCGTTCAGCCTGACCTGCAGATGGTGCTGCGCGTCGGCCCTGGGCGCGACATTCCTGTAGATGAAGGCCGGTGCGTCGATGTTATTCACCACGAGGTCGAGCCGGCCGTCGTTATCGAGATCGGCGTAGGCCGCGCCGTAGGAGAAGCTCGGGCGGTCCATCCCCCATTCGTTGGTCCTGTCGCTGAACGTCAGGTTGCCTTCATTGCGGAACACGTGGTTGGACACGTCATACGCGTGCAGCTTGTTCAGGATGTCCAGGCTTGCCCGACGCGAAGCAATCCCATCCCCGCCTCGGCGTGCCCAGAACACGGCCGCCTGGTAATCGAAATCGTTGACCGCCCTGGGATAGCCATTGCCAATGAAGATGTCCTTGTAGCCGTCGTTGTCGAAGTCCGCAAAGAGGGGACTCCAGCTCCACTCCGTGGAGGCGACCCCGGCAAGGCTGGCAATGTCGCTGAAGACGACATCGCCGTTTTTGGTAACGCCGTTGCTCAATTGCAGGGTGTTGGTGCTGTAGGCATCGCGAAATCCCCGGCTGCGCGACTGCAGGAGGCTACCGAACGTCATGAACCCGCTCATCCGTTTGCGGACGCTCAGGTCGCGCGGCATCATGTCCACCTGGAGAACGTCCAGCCAGCCGTCGTTGTTGAAATCGGCGATATCGACGCCCATGCCCGCGTAGCTCGTATGCTTGAGCCAGCCGGCGGCCTTGTCGGTGAACCTTCCAGCCCCGTCGTTGACGTACAGCACGTCGTTGGGCGATCCATCGTTGGAGACATAGATGTCGGGCCAGCCATCTCTATTCAGGTCGGCGACGACTGCGCCGAGCCCATAGCCGGCCTCCCGCAGTATGCCGGCTCCCGTCGAGACGTTCGTGAACGTCCCGTGGCAGTTGTTCCGGTAGAGCTGGTTGTGACTGTCGGGGGTCTCACCGCGGATGCCGGCCGGGTGCCTCGAATCTTCGCCACGCGAAAAATCCCGGGGCGAATTGTTGAGCAGGAAGAGGTCGAGGCATCCGTCCCCGTCGTAATCCAGGAAAACCGAGTGGTTGGTGAAGCCGGTGTCGTCGATTCCGTATCCTCCGGCCGCTTCCGTGAAGGTCCGATCCCCGTTGTTCTTGAACAGGAGATTCGACCGCTCCGCCGGTGTGGACCATTCGGGGCCGGACACGGAGACGTAGATATCGAGATACCCGTCGCCGTCGATGTCCACCATCGTAGCGCCGGTGGCCCATCGGTTCGTGCCGACGCCCGCTCCCTCGGTGATGTCGTCGAACCGCATGTGTCCCTTGTTCAGATACAGGCGACTCGAGACCATGTTGCCGGAAAAGAACATGTCCACCAACCCGTCGTTATCGATGTCCCCGATCGCCACCCCGGCGCCGTTGTATACATAGACGTCGGTCTGGACATTCAGGGAGTCATCGGTCGTGATGGTGTTCGCGAACGTCACGCCGGTCTGGTCCGGGCTCAGCAGCGTGAACAGCGGGCGATCCCTGTCTCCGCTGGAGCAGCCCGCCAGCCAGATGAGCGGGATCAGGAATGCGAGGGGAGCCGCGTGATGCATGGTCGCGAACCTCGTCATCGTGAAATCCATCGCCGGGGAATCCCGGAACACACACGACACCCTCGCTGAGCGAGGCTCCGCCAACGAGGTCGCTGACGCTTTCCAGCCGCCAGCCACACCGGCATAATAGCAGCGATACCAGACGGGAGGTATTTTCCGACATGAACCGACATCTGTCGATTTCCCGCGTCATCAGCCTGATTGCAGAAGAGTCTCAGCGACTCTGGTCGGTTGACGAATCCGACGCTCGACGCTGGCTGCTCGCCGGTGACGGCCGGGCTGTCCTCGGCATCGGCGGCTCGTTCGCCCTCATCGCACAGGACGGGGAGCGCGTCGTGCTGGCGCGAAGTCTCGACCGTCCGATGCGATACTTTCTGGCGAAGGCCACCGACGGCCCGGTACTGATCGTGGGCGAGCGCATCGACGAGATCGCCCGCGAGCTGGCGCGTCGCGGCTGGGCCGACCAGTTCCACCCGAGCTATACGCGCATGGTGCCGGCACACCACGTCACCACACTGCGCCTGATCGGATGTCCCGATCCCAATCCCGTGCATCGACGCTTCTTCGATCCGTCCCGGGCCACGTTGCCCGCGGATCTGGATCTCGCGGGCCGCCGCTACATCGAGGCCGTCTGTCACGAGCTCCGTCGGTGGCTCTCCGTGCAGGATTCCGCGGCGCCGATCGGCGTTCCGTTTTCCGGTGGGATCGACAGCGGGGCGATTCTGCTCTGCCTGTACCAGTTGCTGCTGAACGAAGGGTCCTCTCCCGCACGACTGAAGGCGTTCACGCTCTCCGTGGACGACGAAGGGGCGGATGCGCGGCAGGCGCACGAGTTCCTGAGCCACACTCATCTCGAGATGCTCGGCGAGATCATCGATGTCTCCTCTAGCGTGCTCGATCCACTCCGCGCCGTGGCCGTCATCGAGGACTACAAGCCTCTCGACGTCGAGTGCGCCACCGTGAATCTCGCGCTGCTCGCGGGCGTTCGCGAACGCTACCCGGACTGGCGCCTGCTGGTGGACGGCGATGGCGGCGATGAGAACCTCAAGGATTATCCAATCGAGGAGAACCGGGAGCTCACGATCCGGAGCGTCATCAACAACCGCATGCTCTACCAGGAAGGCTGGGGGGTCGAGTCGGTCAAGCACTCGCTGACCTACTCGGGGGGCTACAGTCGCGCCTGTGTTCGAAGCTACGCCTGCGCGCGTGAACACGGGTTCGAGGGCTTCAGTCCGTACACGCGTCCGTCCGTCATCGCTGTGGCCGAGGCGATCCCCTTCGCCGAGCTGACCGAAGGCTCGCACGAACGACTGTATGCCTTGAAGGGGGACATTGTCGCGCGCGGCGTTCGCTCGGTGCTGGGGCTCGACATGCCCGTCTTTACCAAGCGCCGGTTCCAGCACGGGTCGGTCGCTGCGGGGCAAGCCGCTCGGCTCTTCCCGCAGAACGAGGCACTCTACCGCCGCCATTTCGAGACGCTGCACGCTGCGGTCGGGTGAGCGCGTCGGCCGCCGATCGACGGATACGGAGCCTTCGCCCGCCGAAGGCGCACGTGGATCCGTCCACGGCGCACGGCTCGCTGCTCGAGCAGGAGCGGCGGCCTGACGGGACGATCGAGCGGGCGCTCACGGTCTTTCTCGCCGGTGCCGAGTGCCCCTTCACGTGCTCGTTCTGCGACCTCTGGCGATGGACGATCGATGGTGCAACGCCGTCCGGTGCACTGATCAGGCAGTTGGAGGGCATTCTCCAGGCCCATGCCGGTCCGGTGCCCGATCGACTCAAGCTCTACAACGCGAGCAATTTTTTCGACCACCGCGCCGTCCCCTCGGAGGACCTTCAGGGGATTGCGGCTCTGGCAGCGCCGTTCGCGGCGGTCACCGTCGAGTCGCACGCCAGCACCATCGACTCCCGGGCGATCGCGTTCGCCCGACGCATCCCCGGCCGGCTCGAGGTCGCTGCCGGACTCGAGACGATTCATCCTGTCGCAGCCGCACAGCTCAACAAGCGTCTCGATCTCGCGCGATTCGATTCGGCGGCGCGCCTGCTGTCGGAGCACGGCGTGGATCTCCGCGTCTTCGTTCTCCTTGGTACCCCGTGCGTCGACCCCAGCGAGTCGGTCGCGTGGACGGTGCGCACCGTCGCGTATGCCGTCGAGCGCGGCGCGTCGGTGGTATCGATCATCCCCGTGCGCGGCGGGAATGGAGAATTGGAACGACTCCAGCGACTGGGTCACTTCGCGCCGCCGACGCTGTCGCAGCTCGAAGCGGCCGTCGAGGGATGCATTCAGCTCACGGGCACCGTCGTTACCGCCGACCTGTGGGATGCCGAGCGGCTGCCGGCGTGCGAGCAGTGCCGGCCCGCGCGCATCGAGCGCCTGCGAAGATCGG
>JBGTMW010000511.1:0-2833 GCA_041743365.1 Gemmatimonadaceae bacterium | reverse complement strand
ACCTCTTTCACCGCGTGTGCTTGAGGATTACGACGATCCAGAGCGGTTTGACTTCAAGGATTTAGGGGTTTTCAGCGCGGAATTGGAGGGCGTTCCCGGCATCGACGATTACTATGAGACTTGGCTGTTCTGGGAAACAATGATGCGTCGAAAAGACGCTTGGCTCATCGCAATGCTCGATGAAAATCGAGGTACCAGCGCCATTGAACACCTCGGCGACGTCGCGGGTTTCCATCGATTGACCATCGACGAGGCGTTGTCATTAATCGCTTCCCCGGTCGCTGAGGTGCGCGCACTCGGGTTGAAGATCCGTCTGGCTTTAAGGTAAGCCGTCGCGCTCGGGGTGCCGGCCTTGCCTATGCTCGTCAGTCCGGGTTCCTACATCTTCTGACCTCGTTTTGTCGACGAGGTCCGCCAGCTCGCATGCGGAAATTGGATTGAAGCGATAGGTCGTGAGAACACGGCGTCGCGCTGGATCGAACCGGCGACCTCCTGCACCCGAAGCAGGTCAATCTACCAACCAACTACTACATTCTGCCGGACTTTAGAGGGAAACCGGGCGTCGGTGCCGGAGTTGCCCGACATCAAAGCCGTACTCTGCCGGAACAAACTCACCCCCAAACACACCCCGGACGCCGGTGCCTGGTCACCTGCTTTCAGCTCCCTCAAATCCGCATTGGAGCTCGCCTGACAACCCAGTCTGCCCCGCATTGTGTCCCGCGACGGTCGAGGAGGCGATCGTCCTTCGGCGGACAACGCTGAAGGAACTTTTGGTGAGTGCAGTGACTTGTCCTGTCACAGACTACTGGGATGATCAGCTGATGAGGTTACGCGAACGATATTGCGGAGCACCGACATTCGACTCTTTTCTCGCAGGCGTAGACGCGAACCGGGATTTGTGGCATGCCATTGCCCGGCGCGCCAGCACGCCGGAGGATCTGCCTGCGCGAGTCGAAGCGGTGGGAGGGAAATGGCATCTGCTCACGCTCGCCGAAGACTGGTGCGGCGATGCCGTCAACATCCTCCCGTTCGTCGCGAAGCTCGTCGATGCGGCAGCCAACCTCGACATGCGAGTGGTCGGGCGAGATGAAAACGAAGATCTGATGGATCAACATCTCACCGGTCAGAGCCGGTCCATACCAGTGATCATCCTTCTGGATGAGAATTTTACAGAGCGGGGCTGGTGGGGCCCGCGGCCGCGAGAGCTCCAGCAGTGGGTCCTCGAATCGGGAAGCTCGATGCCCAAGACGGACCGGTATCGCGACATTCGTCGCTGGTATGTCAGGGACGGGGGAATAGCCGTGCTGAATGAAACAGTTGCGGTCATCGAGGGAAGCTCGAGCCGGAACATCGCGGCGTGAATAGCCGATGCCCTGGAATCGCGCCGCTGATGCGGCTCATGCGAAAGGTCGTCGGAGCTCCCGTGGATACGATAGACCTGGGTGGATGAGGTGTATCGGCCATGCTCCGCGACCGGGCGCACAGGCGACGACTCTCGTGATCGCAACCTTCATCACGTCTTGACAGCCGTCGCCGTCTGGAGCGTGCTCTAGCCAGTGCCGCCGCCAACCCGTCATTACTCGTCCCCGCACGGTGCGGCGCTACGGACCCAGCTCCTGTCCAACGGGCGCTATGCAGTGATGATCACCGCGGCGGGGTCGGGGTACAGCCGCTGGCGGGGCCTCGCGGTCACGCGGTGGCGCGAGGATGCAACCCGCGACGACACCGGCTCCTACATCTTCCTCCGCGACGTCGCGAGCGGCGAGCGGTGGTCGGCGGGGTTCCAACCGACCGGTCAAGCGCCGGAGAGCTACGACGTCTTCTTCGCCGACGATCGTGCGGAGTTCATCCGCCGCGACGGGAAGATCACTACACAGCTCGAGGTTGCTGTGTCGCCGGAGGACGACGCCGAACTGCGCCGTGTCTCGCTCACGAACTCCGGCGTGGAGACGCGCGAAATCGAGGTCACGTCGTACGCGGAGATTGTCCTCGCGCCGGCCGCGGCAGACGCGGCCCACCCTGCGTTCTCGAATCTGTTCATCCAGACCGAGATCATCGCGGAGCGCGACACGCTGCTCGCCACGCGCCGCCGGCGGGCGCCGGAGGATACCGAGATCTGGCTCGCCCATGTCCTCGCGGTCGAGGGCGGCACGATAGGCGATCTGCAGTATGAGAGCGACCGCGGGCGGTTCCTCGGACGGGGGCAGAGCGTGCGTGCCCCCCACGCGGAGACGAACGGCGAGGAGCTCTCCAATACCGTCGGCTCGGTGCTCGACCCGATCGTCAGTCTCCGGCGCCGGATCCGCGTCCGCCCTGGCGAGACGGTGCGCCTGACATTCTCCACGCTGGTCGCGGCGTCGCGGACCGCGGTACTCGGCCTTGCCGACAAGTACCGCGACGCCACGACGTTCGAGCTGGTCGCCACTCTGGCCTCAATGAAAGCACAGGCCGAGCTGCAACACCTCGGCATCGGGCCCGCTGAGGCAGTCCTGTTCCAGGCGCTCGGCGCGGCCCTCCTGTTTGTTGATCGGACGCTGCGCGCCCCCGCCGAGGTACTCGCGCGCCGCCGGGAAGGGGTCGGGGCGCTCTGGGCGCACGGAATCTCGGGAGACATGCCCATAGTTCTCGTGGAAATCGACAAGGCCGACGACGTCGGCATCGTGAGGCAGTTGCTGTGTGCTCACGCGTACTGGCAGATGAAGAGTCTGGCGGTCGATCTCGTGATCCTGAACGACGGCGCTCCTTCCGAGGCAAAGGATCTGCAGACCTTGATCGAGACCCTTGTGCAAACGACCCAGTCGACGTCGCACCGCGTAGCGTCGGCTCAGCAGGC
>JBGTMW010000510.1:0-5158 GCA_041743365.1 Gemmatimonadaceae bacterium | reverse complement strand
TGAGCCGCCGACGAATCTTGCGAGGTCCGACAGGCGTGTGCTAACGCGCCGGTCCTCCGTCTCGCTCCAGTTCCGCACGGCGCGAACAAGCAGCTTGAGATCGTCGATGGCGGCGACCGCTGCCCCCTGCAGCGCCGGGTCCCACTTCAGCGAACCGTCGCGCAGCGCGCGCCCGACCCGCTCGAGCGCGGTGGAGATCTCCGCGATCCCGCCCAGCTTCGCCATCGTCGCGGTGCCCCGGAGCGACCTCGCGTTGCGAGTGAAGACTTCGGCATCGGGCGTGCCACCGCCCGCGCGCGCGACCAGGCCATCGAGCTGCTCGATGTAGTCGCCCGCCTCGAGTATGAAGAAATCCAGAAGTCCCGCGGATGTGCTCATTTCCGGCTCGGCGGTTGGGGCGCGACGAAGTTAGAACCGGGTTGCGCGAGAATCAACGTGCACCTCCGCGCGCAGCCTGCATCGCAGCGCTCATCTCGCGCACCGCCGCGGTGATGCCGATCATGATTGCGCGTCCGACGATCGCGTGGCCGATGTTGAGCTCCTCGATCTCCGGAATGCCCGCGACGGGTCCGACGTTGCCCACCGTCAGTCCGTGCCCGGCGTGCACGGCAAGACCGAGCGATCTGCCCTGCTCGGATGCATTGCGAAGCGCCGCAATGCTGCGTGGATCCTCCGGGTGATGTGCGTACTGCCCCGTGTGGAGCTCGATGGCCTGGGCGCCGAGATCGTGGGATGCGCGCACGGCATCGCTCGAGGGGGCGATGAAGAGGCTGGCGCGAATTCCGGCGGCGCGCAGGCGCTCGATGCCGGCTGCGAGCATGCGCGGATCACGGGCGACGTCGAGCCCGCCCTCGGTGGTGATCTCCTCACGCCGCTCCGGAACGAGTGTGACCTGATGGGGTCCAAGTGCCACGGCGATGTCCAGCATCCCGGCCGTGCAGGCCATCTCGAGGTTCAGCACGGTACGGATGGCCGCGGCGAGGCGATGAACATCGTCGTCCTGAATGTGACGCCGGTCCTCCCGCAGGTGCGCGGTGATGCCGTCGGCGCCGGCCGCCTCGCACGCGAGCGCCACCGGGACGGGATCGGGCTCGGTCGATCGACGGGCCTGCCGCACCGTGGCGACGTGATCGATGTTGATGTACAGCCGCTGGTGGGTTGCTCGCATCATGGGCGCGGTTTAAGGTTCGCACTCTGCACATCAACGCGTTGGGAGAACTGATAATGAAACGAATCGTGCTGGCGCTTGTACTTCTCGCGGGCTGTCGCTCCGCTCCGCGGGAAGGAACGCAGGTCACGGGCGCCGCAAGCCCGAGGGCGGCGGTCGACCGTCTCCTGTCGGCCATTCACGACCAGGACCTCCAGGCCCTGGGAGCCGTGTGGGGTGACAAGCGCGGCGCTGCCCGGGACATCATGCAGCGCGATGAGTACGACCAGCGGGTGATCATCATGCAGTGCTACTTCAGCCACGACCAGTCCCGGATTCTCACCGGGCCGACGACCAAGGTCGACACCGTCCTGTTCACCGTCGAGCTGACCAAGGGAGCGCTGCGCGCGACGACGACGGCCAAGACACTCCAGGGCCCGGCGTCGCGCTGGTACGTTCTCACGATGGACCCCGTTCCGCAGGGTCTCTGCAGGCGCTGAGCCCGTCCGGGAACTCGCAACTCCCCGGGCGCGCTAATATTCGGACAGCTCGATGAGAATGCCGCCCGTCGATGCGGGATGGATGAACGCGATCCGCTTGCCTTCGGCGCCGATCCGGGGGGTTTCGTCGATAAGCCTCAGCCCGGCCGATCGGCATCGATCCAGGGTCGCATCGAGATTCTCGACGGCAAAGCAAATGTGATGTATGCCGGGACCGCGTCGCTCGATGTACCTTCCAATCGGTGTGTCGGGCTTTTCGGCCTCGAGCAGCTCGACCAGCGAGTCCCCGGCCTCGAATCCGACGATCCGGGCTCCGTCCGAGTCGTCCAGGTCGGCCTCGGGGAGCTTCAGGACGTCACGACAGAAGGGCAGGAGGTCACCGATCGCGCGGAGGGCGACGCCCACATGGGCTATTCTGGTCCCTCGTCGGTCGGAAGATGGCATGGGACTCGCGCTCCGTGGTATTGTGGGCGCTAAAACCTAACTCATTCCCGAGGCGGACACGCCGAGGGCGCCGGAGGTCAAGGATGTCGAACGCCGTTGCTGTAACTGACTCGAGTTTCGAGGCGGAGATCGAGAATCACACCGGCCTCGCCGTGGTGGATTTCTGGGCAACCTGGTGCAGCCCGTGCCGCGTGATCGCACCGATCCTCGATCAGCTCGCGAACGAATACACGGGGAAGGCAAAGGTCGCCAAGGTCGATGTGGACACGAACATCAAGACGGCTACGCGGTTCAACGTCCGCTCGATTCCCACGATACTGTTCTTCAAGGATGGCAAGCTCGTCGACCAGGTGATCGGTGCGGTGCAGAAACCGGCCCTGGAGATGAAGTTCAAGCAGCACGCCGCCTGATCGGCATTGCGGGGGGGTAGCCCCGGTCACATTGTTTTGCCTGGAAGTCGACCACTTCCAGGCAGTTCCTTTTCCCGCCTTCATGCCCGCGCTGATCGCCGCCCTTCGCTTCCCATACGACCGGGTACTCCTCCAGCGCACCAGGCTCGCCTACGTCCACGTCCCGCATCTTCTTACCGATGCCAAGCGTGACCGCGCGGCGCGGATCTTCGGATATGTCGCCATCTGGCTGCCCGAGGAGCTGGTCATGCTCTACCTCCAGGAAGGCGAGGTGGTCAACGCCACGAGGACGCGCCCCGACGGGACCGAAGCCACGGCGATCGGGGAAGCGCTGGCCGCCGTTCCGACCGAGCCCGAGCTCGGCGAGATCTGCTTTCACGAGTGCGCCGACGAGCAGCTGGCGTGCATGTTCCACACACTGACGACCGCTCCGGACCCCTGGCCGGGTGAGCTGAAACCGACCGACCGGGGAGCGCTTCTCCCGTACCTCATGTCGACCACTTTCGACGGCACGGTGGAGGTCAGGACCGGCGGCCTGGTCAACTACCTCGTCGTCAGGGATGGCGAGGTGGAGCGGGCGTTCATCGTGGGGCGGACCACGGCCGACGGTTCCCGGGAGGCGATCGACAAGCTCTTCGACGAGCCGCGAGCGCCGGAACGCGTGGTGCGCCGATGGGGGGTTCCTGCAGCGCTCCCGGTGCAGGCTTCGCCCGGGCTAATCCGCGGATATCGCGACGTCGCCAACACCCTCGTCCGGCGCCTTTCCGAGCTGGGTCAGGAGAGCGCCGCGGCGATCGCGGAACAGGCCCGCAAGAAGCTCCTGCCGGAGCATCCGGCCCTGCGGAACTTCGCCATTGGTGAGCGTCCGATGCGCGACCCGTCCGACGACGCCGAGCTCGTGACGACGGCCATCGCGGTCTGGCTGTCCGAGATCATCTGGGCCGGAATGGATCAGGCCGAGCTGAGCCCCGAAACGCTCCTTGCGGAAGTCACCCGCGAACGGAGGCACATGTTCCAGTCCGCGGGATTCTTCGACAGGCTTCCATGGGCGGTCGAGTGGTAGAGACAGAGGGTTCTCCGGGGCTCTACGTGGTCAGCACCCCCATTGGAAACATGGGGGATTTTTCTTTCAGGGCGGTCGAGGTCCTCCGCTCGGTGGCGTTGATCCTCGCCGAGGACACCAGGCATTCGCGGCACCTGCTCGACCGGTACGACATTCGAACCCCGGTGGCTGCCTACCACGAGCACAACGAAGCCCGTGCGCTTCCGGGACTCGTCGAACGGCTCGCTGCGGGGGAATCGATGGCGATCATCACCGATGCCGGAACCCCGCTCCTCTCGGACCCCGGTGGCCGACTTGTGCAGGGCGCGATCGATGCCGGAGTCAGGGTGGTGCCGGTGCCCGGCGCCTCTGCCCTGCTGGCAGCGCTGGTGGCGAGCGGGATCCCGGCCGATCGATTCACCTTCCTGGGATTCCTGCCTCGCAAGGGTCGCGAACGGCGGGAGGCACTCGAGATCGTGAAATCCGCGGAACACGCGATCGTCATCTACGAGGCTCCGGGTCGCGTCGCGGGTACCCTTGGAGAGATCGCCGATCTGGGTGTTCCCGATCGTGCCGCGACAGTCGCACGGGAGCTCACCAAGCGCTTCGAGGACATCCAGCGCGGAACGGTGGGTGCCCTGGCGGCGTACTACCTGGAATCGCCACCACGGGGGGAAGTCGTGATCGTTCTGGACCGTGCCCCGGCCCGGGCAGCAACCGACGAGTCGCTTCGTGCGGAGGTAGCACGGCTCCGTGGGGAAGGCCTCTCGACGCGTGACGTGGTCGCCGCGCTCGTCGAGCAGGGCGCTCCCCGCAACCTCGCCTACCGCCTCGCCCACGAGTCGTGATCCGCCCTCGATCCATCCTGCTGCCCGCCGTCGCCGCTACGCTCCTCGCGGGCGCGTGGCTTCCGTCGCCGCGACTGACCATCGCGCGCGTGCAGTACGATGGCGGTGGAGACTGGTACGCCAACCCCTCGAGCCTGCCGAACCTGCTTACGGCCATCGCCACTCGGACATCGCTGGATGTCGAGCGGACGGAAGCGCGGGTCGCGCTCGACAGCGATCGCATCTGGGACTTTCCGTACCTCTACATCACCGGCCACGGCAACATCAAGCTCACCGATGCCGAGATTCGCCGCCTGAGAGAATACCTCGCGCGGGGCGGGTTCCTCCACGTCGACGACAACTACGGACTCGACGAGAGCTTCCGGCGGGAGATCGCACGCGTGTTCCCCGACCGTCCCCTGGTGGATGTTCCGCTCGACCATCCGGTCTACAGCGTCGTGTACCGCTTTCCGAAGGGTATCCCCAAGGTGCACGAGCATGACGGCAAGCCACCGCGGGGCTACGGCATTTTCCTCGGCGAGCGGCTCGCCGTGTATTACAGTTACGAGAGTGACCTGGGGAACGGTTGGGAAGACGCCCAGGTGCACAACGACCCGCCGGAGGCCCGGGAAGCGGCACTCCGAATGGGTGTGAATCTGTTCGTCTACGCGGTCACCAGCAGGCCATCGTCATGACGCTGCATCAGATGATCGCGGGCGAGCACCGTCAGGTGCGCCGCCTGGTGCTGTTCGGCGGAATGGCGGCTGTGCTGGTAGCGGCGGCTGCGA
>JBGTMW010000509.1:0-5141 GCA_041743365.1 Gemmatimonadaceae bacterium | reverse complement strand
GCGGCACGCGGCGCAACGGCGATAACCCGCGGCGGCGGAGTACGCACCCGCGTGGTTGCGCAGCGCATGACCCGCGTTCCGGCATTCCGGTTCGCGACGGCGCGCGAAGCTTTTGCGTTCGCAGGCTGGATCACGGACCAGCTGGAGCCACTGCGCGCGCTGGTGCGCGAGGTCTCCCGCCACGCCGACCTTCGCGTGGTGGAGCCCGTCGTGTCCGGATGCGTCGTGCATGTCGTCTTCTCGTACCAGACAGGCGATGCCGCCGGCCAGAACATGACCACGGGCAGCACCTGGCATGCCTGTCAGTGGATTCTCCGGCAACTGCCGGCGCTCGGGCTCGCGCCCACCTGCTTCCTGATCGAAGGGAACATGAGCAGCGACAAGAAGGTCGGCTTCACCCTTCACGGCGGCGGTCGCGGATGCGCGGTCGAGGCGGAGTGCACGATCGACGGCGAAACTCTCGAGCGGGTTCTCAAGGTCTCACCCGACGAGATGCTTCGAACCTTCGCCATGATGCGCTCTGGGGCGATGCACGCCGGAATGGCGACCTTCAACATCAATGTCGCGAACATCATTGCGGCGGTGTTCGCGGCCACGGGCCAGGACATCGCCAGCGTGCACGAGTCCGCGCTCGCGACGCTCGACATCGTTCCCGACCGGGGCGGCGTCACCGCCCGGCTTTCCCTTCCCGGCCTGGTAGTCGGTACCGTGGGCGGAGGAACACACCTGCCCGCACAGCGCGCCCTTCTCGAATCGCTCGGATGCGGTGGCACCGGCACCGTGAAGCGGTTCGCCGAGATCATCGGCGGGTTCTGCCTCGCGCTCGACCTTTCGACGATGGCTGCCATATGCACAGGCGAGTTCGCGACCGCCCACGAGCGACTGGGGCGCAACCGTCCGGTGGAGCCGATCGGGGAGAAGGATCTGACGCCGGCGCTGTTCGAGGCTGGACTGAGGCGCGCGCTGGGCAATCCAACCCTGGCCGTCACCGGCGTCACCCGGCTCGATGACGAGGGGAGCGCCAGCATCCTCGGCGACCTCGCGTCGCGCCGATTCTCCCGCGCGATCGGGGTCTTCCATCGGCGGCTCGAGCATTCCGGCGGTTCGACGCCGGAGCCACGCCACCCGCGCGACGCGACTGCTGCAGGTGCAAGCACGGACGTGGTGGTGAAGGTCAAGCCTCTCGACATCGAGGTGATGCTGATGATGCAGGGGCTGGCGAAGGCGTGCGGCGGTGCCGTTGCCGATGCTTTCGCGCGCTTCCGCGCCGAGGCAGGCTTCGCCGCCACGCACCTTCGCGAGCTCGCCATCTACGAGCAGACCGACTCGCGCTTCGTGCGGCACGTCCCGGTCGTGTACGACATCATCCGTAACCCTGCTCGCGAGACCTTCGCCCTGGTCCTCGAACGGCTGCACGGTCGCGTGCGGCTGATGGACAGCGCGGATGATCCGACCGGCTGGGGCAGCCGCGAGATCGAAGCCGCGCTCCGCGGGATCGGCGCCATTCACGCCATCTGGATGGGGCGCGAATCCGAGCTTGCGCGCCAGTCCTGGATCGGCGTTCCGCCGACCACGGCGCGGATGACCGCCATGCGTCCGCTCTGGAATGCCCTGGCACAGCACGCTGCCGAGGAGTTTCCATCGCTGATGGACGACGCAGCGCTCGATCGGCACCGCGCCCTGATCGCCACCATTCCCGAGTGGTGGGCGCGGACCGAGGCGATGCCGCGCACCCTCGCTCACAACGACTTCAATCCGCGCAACATTGCGCTTCGCTCCAGCGGCGATGCGCTGACGCTCTGCGCCTACGACTGGGAGCTGGCGACGATCCAGCTTCCGCAGCACGACGCCGCGGAGCTGCTCGCGTTCGTCATGCCGCCGGATGCCGGCCGGGAGGAGGTGGCGCACTATGTCGAGCTTCACCGGCGGGCAGTGGCCGATGCGGGCGGCGTGGTGCCGGATGCCGCGAGATGGCGGGAAGGATTCTCGCTCGCCGCGCGCGACCTTCTCGTCAACCGCTTCGGCCTGTACCTGATGGCGCACACGGTTCGCCACTACGCATTCCTCGACCGCTCCCTGCGAACTCTTCGGCGGCTCGTGGATCTCGACCTGGAGCGCGCATGAGACCCGCGCTGGGCGCCTGGATGCGCGAGCGGTTCCCGGAGCGCAACGCGGTGTTCTTCGTCGTGTTCTACGCGACGGCGCTACTCGTCGCGCGGGGATCGGCGGATGCAGGGCCCGTCGTGCTCGCGTGGAGCGACGTCGCCGGCTTCGTCGCCCTCTGGTGCTTCTTCCTGATGCTCCGGGTATTCGACGAGCACAAGGACTTCGAAGCCGATGGAGTCGCACACCCGCAACGAGTGCTTCAGCGCGGACTGATAACGCTGCGCCACCTGAAGGTCGTCGGTGTCGTGGCCATCGTCATCCAGCTCACGGTCTCCGTCGTGATCGACGGCGGGATCGGGCCCGTCACGGCATGGTGGGCCGCTGCATTCCTGTGGAGCATCCTCATGGCGCGCGAGTTCTTCGTGCGCGAGTGGATCCGCAGGCACCTGATCATCTATGCGCTCTCGCACATGGTCATCATGCCGATCCTCGCTATGTGGGTGGCGACCATGGGCTCGCCGCGTGCTCACGAAGCGCCGGCGGCATGGGCGTTCGCGGCGCTTTCCCTTCTCGCGGGACTCGCCTTCGAGATCGCCCGGAAGATCCGTTCGCCCGAACAGGAGCACCCGATGGCCGATTCATATACCCAGGCGCTCGGTGTCCGGACAGCCAGCGCCGTTCTTGCGGGGTTGGTAGTCGCGACGGCCGTCGCCTCGTTGCTGCTCGCGAGTCTCGCCACAGGCAACGTTCCGGTGGCCGCGTACGCGCCGCTGGTGGCGACGGTCCTCCTGGCGGGAGCGGCCATATTCCGATTCCGTTCGCGGCCCACACCGGCATCAGTAAGGACATCCGAGGCTGCCGTGGGTGTCGCGACTCTCGCTACGCACGTGGTCGTCATCGCGGCGGTGGTCGCCGCCCATGGGCTGGTGCTTCGATGACGACCGCCGCCCGCACGATCGCTGAACCTGCAACGCCGGGAGCCGGCGATTCGGGCAGCGCATTCCCGGGACGCCTTCTGGCGACGCCGGAGGAGGCGCTCCGACTCGGCAGCGCACACGTCGGGGGCAAGGCGCAGGCGCTCGCGCGCCTCACCGCGGCAGGTGAGCGTGTTCCGCACTGGCTGGTGATCCCCGCCGATGTGTTCGAGATGCACCTCGCCGCCGCGGGCGCCGCCGAACTCATTGCACGGGAACTGATCGCGCTTCGCGACGCCGCGGACGATTCCCGAACCGCCGCGCGCAGCGCCGCGACGCTAGAGCAGGTCGTGGACGAGCTGCCGCTCGATTCGCGCCTCCTCGATGCTCTCGCGGAGTCCGCGACCACGCTCGGCGGCGGGCAATTCGCCATTCGGAGCTCCGCTGTCGGTGAGGATGGTGACCGGCTCTCGTTCGCCGGCCAGTTCGAGACGGTGCTCGGCGTCAGCGCCCAGGAAGCGGAGATGTCCGAGGCAGTGCGTCGCTGCTGGCGCTCCGCGTTCGGTGCACGCGTGCTCGACTATCGGCGGAGAAGCGGGACTCTCGCGGAAGCACCGCGTCTCGCCGTGATAGTTCAGCGGCTGATCGCGGCCGAGGTATCAGGCGTGCTGTTCACTCTCGATCCCGTCACCGGAGATCGCGACCGCATGCGCGTCAGCGCGTGCACCGGCCTGGGCGAGAGGCTGGTCTCCGGCGAAGTGGAGGGAGATGAGTACCTGATCGCGCGCGACGGCGCTGAGGTCGTCGCCAGTTCGCATGCCCTTCGCGCCGATGATGAGAATGTGCGCGCCACTACGGTGACCGTTAGCGACCGGAAAGACCGGGCGGCCCGCACGCTCGACGGAGCCGCGCTCGCGGCACTCGCCGAGCTGGGACGCAGGATCGAGGCGCGCGAGGTTGGTCCGCGGGACATTGAATGGACGATGCGCGATGGTGAGCTCTGGGTGCTCCAGTCGCGGCCGATCACATCAGCGGTCGCGAGTCCTGGTGAACCGGACGCCCGGGTCCCCGCCGAACCGGACCTGGAGCCTCTCCGGAATGCAGCTCGATCGGCTCTCGCGGGCGAAGAGAACCGCATCGTGTGGGACAACAGCAACATCCAGGAGAGCTACTGCGGCGTCACCACTCCGCTGACCTTCTCGTTCGCGCGCGCGGCGTACGCCAGCGTCTACGAGCAGACCATGCGCGCGGTCGGCGTATCCGAAGCGACGATCGATGCGCATCGCCCGATGCTGGGTAACCTGCTCGGCCTCATTCAGGGCCGTGTCTACTACAATTTGAACAACTGGTACCGCGGACTCCTGCTTCTTCCCTCCTTCGGCCGCAACAAGGCGGACATGGAGCGGATGATGGGAGTCGAGGAACCCGTGGACTTCGTCTCCGATGAGAACCCGACCGTCGGCGAGCGGCTCCGGCGGGTGCCTCGTCTCCTTCGGACCCTGATCGGCTTCAAGCGTGCGTTCGCCACCCTGGATCGCGACGCCGACCGGTTCCTCGAGGAATTCGATGCGCGCATCCGCGAGGTTCATCGAGGATCCCTGCACCAGCGCACCCTTGGCGAGCTGATGGCGATCCTCGCGCGCCTGCGGAGCGAGTGCATCGACCGGTGGGTGACGCCCATCGTTAACGACTTCCGCGTCATGATGGCCACCGGCCGGCTCCGCCGGCTGGTGGAGCGGGCGCTCCCCGGCGATGCCGAGCGGGTGATCCAGACATTGCTCGGCGGGGCCGACGTCGCCGCTTCTGCAGGTCCCGCGATACTGATGCTGCGGCTGGCGGAGACTGCCCGCGACAATGCAGCCGTGCTGGAGGCCCTGCGGAACATGCCGCCGGAAACCGCACTCGCTGCCGCGCGGCGCGAGTCGCCGGCGTTTGCATCGGTTCTCGATGAGCTCCTCGAGCGTTACGGCGACCGCTGCATGGGTGAGCTCAAGCTAGAGTCCCGGTCGCTGCACGATGATCCGGCGTTCGTGGTGCGCATGCTCCGCAACTACATCGATGGCCGGATGCCCGACTCCGCCCGCCTTGCAGACGCGGCGCGACGCGCGCGCGAGGACGCGG
>JBGTMW010000508.1:0-8546 GCA_041743365.1 Gemmatimonadaceae bacterium | reverse complement strand
GGCGTCACGGTCGAAGCCGTCACGCCCGGATCGCCCGCCGCGCGTGCAGGCATTCAGCCGGGCGATCGCCTGCTGCGCGCCGATAGCCGCCCGTTGCGAAACCCATTCGACTGGCAGGCGGTCGTGCTGGACCTTCAGGTGGGTCAGCAGGTGACGCTCACCGTGCGCCGCGGGTCGCGCGACCTGACGATACCCGTCACGGTCGCCGATCTCCCCGAGGTGACCGCCGAGAAGGTCGAAGTGCTCCGCGAGCTTCAGCTCGTCACCGTCACACCGGCCATTCGCGTCGAACGGAATCTCCAGACGCGACAGGGTGCTCTTATCTACCAGGTGACGCCGCGCATCGCCCGCGATCTGGGACTGCTCGAGGGCGATGTCATCGTCCAGATCAACAACTATCCCATAGCGACGGCGGAGGAGGCTGCCCGCGCGATCGACGTCTTCGGGGGTCGCGGACCGATTCGCATGTTCTTCGAGCGGGGCGGGCGTGTCTATTCGACCGACTTCGTGATGCGATGACGACGGCGGACCAGTACAACTCTCCCCTGGCCCAGCGGTATGCGTCCCGCGCGATGCTGGAGCTCTGGTCGGCCCGGACGCGGCATGGTCTGTGGCGCCGTCTCTGGCTGACGCTGGCCGAGGCGCAGCGGGAGCTGGGCATCGACCTGCCGGAGGAAGCGCTGTCCCAGATGCGGTCCGCGCTCGACGACATCGACTTCGATGCCGTTGCCGCGTACGAGCGCAGGTTCCGTCACGATGTGATGGCCCACATCTACGCTTTCGCAGACGTCGCGCCGGCGGCCAAGCCGTTCATCCACCTTGGCGCGACGAGCGCGTTCGTGACGGACAATGCGGACCTCGTCCTCATGCGACGCGGACTGGAGCTACTGCGGGGCAAGACGATCGCCTCACTCGGCGCGCTGGCCACGTTCGCGCGGCGGTGGCGCGCGGAGCCGACTCTCGGCTACACGCACCTTCAGCCTGCGCAGCTCACCACCGTGGGCAAGCGCGCCGCCCTCTGGATGCAGGATCTCATCCTGGATCTCGCCGACATCGATCACCGGATCGCGACCCTGCCCTTCCGCGGCGTGAAGGGAACCACAGGTACCCAGGCGTCCTTCCTTCAGCTGTTCGATGGTGATCACGGGCGCGTGCGGCGGCTCGACGAGCTCGTCACGACGAAGATGGGGTTCGCCTCGGCACTGCCGGTCACCGGGCAAACGTACAGCCGGAAGCTCGACGCGCAGGTGCTCGGAGTGGTCAGCGGGCTCGCCACCAGCGCCGCGAAGTTCAGCGGCGACCTCCGAATGCTCCAGGCATTCGGCGAAATGGAAGAGCCCTTCGAGCCCGAGCAGATCGGCTCGTCGGCCATGGCGTACAAGCGCAATCCGATGCGCGCAGAGCGGATAGCCTCGCTCGCTCGCTTCGTCATATCGCTCGAGAGCAACGCCAACCACACTCACGCGACGCAGTTCTTCGAGCGGACGCTCGATGACAGCGCCAACCGGAGACTTTCGATTCCCGAATCATTCCTTGCGACCGACGCGATCATGGTACTCATGGGAAACATCGTCACAGGGCTGGAGGTGCACCCGGCACGCATTCGCCGCCGCGTGGAAGACGAGCTTCCCTTCATGGCTACCGAGGCGCTCATTGTCAGGGCCGTGCGCGCCGGTGGCGATCGGCAGGCCGCACACGAAGTCATACGTGGGCACAGCATTGCCGCAGCCCGCGCGACGAAGAACGGGTCGGTGCACAACGACATGCTCGACCGGCTCGCGAGCGATCCAGCCTTCGGCGTACCGATGGATGATCTACGCGCCGCGCTCGATCCGGCGCTGTTCGTCGGGCGGGCACCCGAGCAGGTAGATGAATTCCTGGCCGAGGTCGTGGAGCCGGTGCTCGCCGGTGCCGATGTATCGGCAGTCTCCGAGGAGGTGCGGGTATGACGGTGATGTCGGTTAGCGCGCTTCCACTTCCCCGCCTCAGGCAGGGGAAGGTCCGTGATGTCTACGAGGTCGGCAGTGATCGCGTTCTCCTGATGACGACCGACCGGATCAGCGCCTTCGATGTGGTGATGGGAGAGCCCATCCCGTTCAAGGGAGCGGTGCTCACACAGTTGACCGCCTGGTGGCTGCGACAGCTCGAGGGAGACGTCGCGCATCACATGCTGGCCGCGGATGCGGACGCGATAATCGAGGCGGCCCCCGAGCTTCGCGATCATCGCGCCGCGCTGCTCGGGCGTGCAATGCTCTGTCGTCGAACCGACGTTTTCCCGATAGAGTGCGTGATTCGCGGCTACATCACCGGCTCTGCGTGGAAGGAATACTCGGCTTCGGGGACGCTTGCCGGTGAGCCGCTTCCGGCCGGCCTCGTCGAGAGCGAGCGCCTCGACCCGCCGATCTTCAGCCCGGCCACGAAGGCGGAGTCCGGCCACGACGAGAACATCACGATCGAGCAGATGCGCGACGTCGTCGGCCCAGATGCCGCTGCAACGCTCGAGCGCCTCACCCGAATGGTCTATGGTCGCGGGCGGGACATTGCCGCAGGCCGCGGAATCATCATCGCGGACACGAAGTTCGAGTTCGGCTTCGACGGGTCGCGCATCCTGCTGATCGACGAGGTCCTGACGCCGGACAGCTCCCGGTTCTGGCCAGCGGACCGCTACCAGCCGGGGCGCGGACAGCCGAGCTTCGACAAGCAACCGCTCCGGGACTATCTGGAGCGCGAGCGTCGCGCCGGGCGATGGAATGGAGACGCGCCTGCCCCGGAGCTGCCGGAGAGCGTGATCGAGGCGACCAGCGAGCGATACCTCGACGCCTACCGCCTCATCACCGGGACGTCGCTCGAGGTCGAGTCCCTCCTTTGAGATTCGCCTCCGAAGGGTTGCTGTTCATCGGCATCGCCGCGCTGGTCGCGGCGGGCGGCTACGCGGTTGCGCTGAACCGGCAGTCGTGGCCCCTATGGGCGCTCGCCGCGCTGCTGACGGTGATGGCCCTGTGGGTCGCCTATTTCTTCCGCGACCCCGAGCGGAGCGGCGAGCGCGGCGAGCGAGTGGTGATCGCGCCGGCGGATGGAAAGGTCGTGATGATCTCCGAAATCGACGAGCCGGCGTTCCTGCACGGCCGCGCGACCCGGTTGTCGATCTTCATGAACGTTTTCAACGTGCACGTCAACCGATACCCGGTGAGCGGCATCGTTCGATACGTCCATTACAACCGGGGCAGGTTTCTGGCCGTGCCGACCGACAAGTCCAGTATCGACAACGAGCAGATGTCGATCGGGATAGATGCGCTCGGGCACCGGGTTCTCGTTCGCCAGATAGCCGGCCTCGTCGCCCGACGGATCATCAACTACAGTCGCGAAGGTGAACAGGTGACCCAGGGCGAGCGAATGGGTATCATCAGGTTCGGCTCGCGCGTCGACGTTTTCGTTCCGACTACGGCCGTGGTTCGCGCGAACGTCGGTGACGTCACGTCGGCGGGATCGACAGTGATAGCGGAGCTCCCGAACGAGTGAAAACCACCGCAGCCAGACCAACGATACGGCGTCGTGCCGTCCTGCTCATGCCGAGCGGGTTCACGATCGCCAACCTGTTCTTCGGAATCTGGGCGATAGTCTCGGCCTCGCGCGAGGAGTTCGACCGCGCCGGGCTGTACATCGTGATCGGTGGGATCTGCGATGCGCTCGATGGCCGCGTCGCCCGCGCGACGCGCACCGGCTCCCGATTCGGCGAGGAGCTCGACTCCCTGGTCGATGCGATCACCTTCGGCGTCGCGCCGGCGATGATCATGTATTTCGCCGTTCTCAACAAGGAGGGCGGCGACTGGGTCTGGGCCTTCGGATTCGTGGCGTGCGCCGTGATCAGGCTCGCCCGCTTCAATGTCGAGCAGGCGGGGCGGGCGAAGACACACTTCTACGGACTTCCGAGCCCGGCGGCGGGGATGACCCTGGCGACCTACTACTGGTTCAGCCAGACGCCACTCTACAATCAGTCGATCCTCGTCGACCTCCCGTGGCAGCAGACGCTTCGCTACCTCATGCTGGTGCTCGGGATGCTCATGATATCGAACGTTCAGTATCCGGCCGTCCCCCGGATCGGCTTTCAATCCGTTCGCGGAATTCTCGGAACGCTGGTCATCGTGGGAACCGTCGTCGGCCTCATCTGGTTCCCGCAGGAGTATTTCTTCCCCGCCCTGATCTGTTACGTAGCCTACGGGCTGGTCAAGACCGCCCTGGTCGGACTTCTCGACCGCCTTCCGAGCAGCAGCGACGACGACGACGAGGCCGACGACGAGCTCGACGACGAGGGCGACGATCTGGAAAGTGAGAATCTGCCTATCGGGGAAAGGCGTCCGGCGCTCGCGATCGGGCGCAAACGAAGGGGCCCCGACCGCGGCGATGGCCACGGCCCGACCCCGATATCGCGAGAGGATTCAACGCAGTGAAGCGATTCAGAATCGGAGTCCACGTAGTCCCGCGGCGCGGGATTCTCGACCCGCAGGGCCAGGCCGTCGCCGAGGCGCTCCACACCCTCGGGTTCGGCGATGTCGAGACCGTGCACGTCGGCCGCCACATCGTCGTGGATGTCGCCGCACCAAAGCGTGAGGCAGCCGAGGACTCGGTTCGCGACATGTGCCGGAAGCTTCTCGCGAACCCCGTGACCGAGGACTTCGAGATCGCGAAGGTGGAGGCGCTGTGAAGTTCGGAATCGTTACCTTCCCCGGGTCCAACTGCGACTACGACGTGTATCACGCCATCGTGGACGAGTTCGGGGAGGAGGCGACGTACCTGTGGCACAAGGATCACGACCTCGCTGGCGTCGATGTCGTCGTCCTCCCAGGTGGTTTCAGCTACGGCGACTACCTTCGGGCCGGGGCGATCGCCCGGTTCAGCCCGATCATGACGGAGGTCATCGCGCACGCGGGGCGAGGCGGTCCCGTGCTCGCGGTCTGCAACGGCTTCCAGATCGCCTGCGAGGCCGGACTTCTTCCCGGAGCGCTGCTCAGGAATGAAAGCCTGCGCTTCCAGAGCCACTTCGTCCATCTCCGGGTCGAGAACGCGGAGACCATGTTCACGGGTCGGTACGAGCCCGGCGCTGTCCTGCGTTTCCCTATTGCCCACGGTGAAGGCCGGTTCACGGCTGCCGAGGATGTCCTCGATCGTCTGGAGGGCGAGGGCGAGGTAGTTTTCCGGTATGTGAATTCGGCCGGAGAGGTCGATCCCGCGGCCAACCCGAACGGGTCGATGCGGGGTATTGCCGGTATCGTGAACGGGGGGGGGAACGTCCTAGGACTGATGCCGCATCCGGAACGCGCCGTCGATCCCCTTCTCGGGTCGGCTGACGGACGCGGCGTATTCGAATCTCTCCTCGCGCGTGTCGCCGCCTAATCCGGGAGGACCCATGCGGCAGTTCCTTTTATCGTTATCGCTGGCCCTGTTTCTTGCCGTACCGGTGAGTGCACAGACCGCCGTCCAGATCGACCCGGGGATGTCACGCGCGGAGGTCATCGAGCGCCTCGGCAGGCCCGCCACCGAGCGGACGTCCGGCGGCTTCACCTACATGTTCTTCATCAACGGCTGCGAGCGCACCTGCGGGATGAACGACCTCGTCACCCTCCAGGGCGATGCCGTAATCGACGCGATATTTCGAGCTCCCCATCGCGAATACACCGGTCGCAGCAGCTCGCCGACACAGGATCGCACGCCGCGCGCAAATCGGGGCCCTCTCGCGATCACCCCGGCGCAGCCCGGCGACAGCGCCGTGTTCCGCATCATCCCGGTAGACTCCGCCCGCCCGGCGCGCGACCTGCCCCTGGGTGACCTCACCGGGAAGACGATAGTGCCCGGCGCACGTCCGGATTCGCTCCGGAGCACTCGGCTTCCCTCCGACGCTCGGCAGCCCGCGACGCAGCGTGACACGACGGTGAATCCGCCGTCTCTTCGCCCCGACACGAGCCGGAATACGCCGGGCACGCGACCCGATACGACCCGCGGATCGGGTATTCCGATCAACAGGTCCGACACTGTGATCAATCCCCGGAGGCCGGTGCCTCCGCCGCCCCCGGCGGCGACACCCGGCACCGCTCCGTCGGCCGCAGCGGCCTCGCCCGCGGGCCTGCCCGCACCCGCATGACCCACGCACCAGGAGAAGTGACGAATGGCCATCGAGGAAAAACCAAGTCGTAACGAGGACGAGTACTTCGCAAAGCGGGATGCGGAGCTGCTGAAGGCAAAGCGGGAACAGCTTGACGCCGAACGCGCGAAGGCCGCCCGGTCCCAGTCCCTGATGAAGTGCCCGAAGGACGGCAGCGCGCTCCAGGAACGCGAGTTCCACAAGGTGAAGATCGACGTCTGCACGCAGTGCAAGGGTGTCTGGCTGGATCCAGGCGAGCTAGAGATCCTCTCGATGGTCGATCGCAACCCGGTGAAGCGACTGTTCGGCGATTTCATCGAGGGACTGCGCTGAACGTGACTGCCAAGCCCCGCCCCGGCGACCCGGTAATCAGCCCGGCGATCGTCGCCGAGCATGGCCTCACCAGCGAAGAGTACCAGCGTCTCGTCGCCATGCTCGGGCGGGATCCGACCTTCACCGAGCTCGGGGTGGTCAGTGCGCTCTGGAACGAGCACTGCTCCTACAAGCACTCCAAACGTGTTCTAAAGACCCTGCCGACCACGGCGCCCTACGTGCTTCAGGGACCGGGTGAGAACGCCGGTGTGATCTCCGTCGGCGACGGAATCGCGGTCGCGTTCAAGATCGAGTCGCACAACCACCCGTCGGCGGTCGAGCCCTACCAGGGGGCCGCTACCGGAGTCGGCGGAATTCTCCGCGACGTCTTCACCATGGGTGCGCGGCCGATCGCGCTGCTCGATTCCCTGCGATTCGGCTCGCTGGACAGCCCGCGCGTACGCTACCTCTTCGGCGGCGTGGTAAGGGGGATCGGAGATTACGGCAACTGCGTCGGCGTTCCGACGGTCGGCGGCGAGGTGATGTTCGACGCCGCATACGAGGGGAATCCTCTCGTGAACGCGATGTGCGTGGGCGTGATGCGCGAAGACGAGCTCATTACGGCCAAAGCCGAGGGAGTCGGGAATCCGATCCTTGCGGTGGGGGCGCGCACCGGCCGCGATGGCATCCATGGGGCCTCGTTCGCATCCGAGGACCTCTCGGCGGCAAGCGAGGCGAAGCGGCCCCGCGTCCAGGTCGGCGATCCCTTCACCGAGAAACTGCTGCTCGAGGCCAGCCTCGAGCTGATACGCAGCGGTCATATCGTAGCGATCCAGGACATGGGAGCCGCCGGCCTCACCTCCTCTTCGGCGGAGATGGCGGCGCGCGGCGACGTCGGTGTCACGATCGACGTCACCAGAATGCCGCTCCGCGAACCGGACATGACGCCGTACGAGATCCTGCTCAGCGAGTCGCAGGAGCGGATGCTCGTCGTCGCGCACAAGGGTCACGAGGAGAACGTCCGCGAGATCCTCTCCAGGTGGGACCTGACAGCGGAAGTCATCGGCGAGGTGATCGCCGAGCCGGTTTACCGCGTGACCGAAGGTGACCGTGTCGTCGCCGAATTCCCGGGCTCGCGGCTCGTGAACGAATGTCCGATGTACTCTCCGGAAGCCAGGGAGAGCGCGGCGATCGCGAAGCTGCGCGCCCGGGACGTCTCCGCAATTCCGGAACTGCCCGAGGAACACGATCCCGTCTGGACTCTCGAACGGCTTCTCTCCGCTCCCACGATCGCGTCGAAAGCGTGGGTGTACCGCCAGTACGACACGTCGGTGCGCACGAACACGGTCGTCGGTCCGGGGAGCGATGCAGCAGTGATCCGCCTGCGCGGCACGAACAAGGCTCTGGCGCTCAAGACGGACTGCAACGGGCGGTTCGTGTATCTCGATCCCCGCGAGGGCGGGAAGATCGCGGTCGCGGAGGCTGCGCGGAACGTCGCGTGCGCGGGCGGACGCCCGATGGCGATCACCAACTGCCTGAACTTCGGCAATCCCACTCGTCCCGAGGTGTTCTTCCAGTTCCGCGAAGCCGTCCTGGGGATGGGCGAGGCGTGCCGCGAGCTCGGGACGCCCGTGACAGGTGGGAACGTTTCGTTCTATAACGAAAACCCTGCGGGCGCCGTCTATCCAACCCCCGTCATCGGCATGGTCGGTCTCGTCGAGTCGCTCGACCACGTCACGCGGATGATGTTCCGGGAAGACGGCGACGACATCGTCCTGCTGGGCGAACCGACTGACGAGCTCGGAGGGAGCGAGTACCTCGCCCGGATTCACGGAGTGGTGGCCGGGGCTCCTCCGCGCTGCGACCTCACTCGCGAGCGTGCGGTGATCGACTCGCTCCTGGAAGCCATCGCAGCCGGGCTGGTCAGGTCGGCGCACGATTGCAGCGAGGGCGGCCTGGCCGTGGCGCTTGCGGAGTGTGCGATCGGTGACCGAGAGCAGATGATCGGAGCCGAAGTCGATCTCGGAGCGTGGGCCTCGCTGCCGCTGCGCGCCGTGCTCTTCGGTGAGGCACAGGGCCGGGTCGTGGTCTCAACCCC
>JBGTMW010000507.1:0-2454 GCA_041743365.1 Gemmatimonadaceae bacterium | reverse complement strand
CTATGCGACGATTCCGCTGCGGGTCGCGGGCGAGAGGCGCGGGGTTCGGTGGTACGTCGACGGCGTCGCGCAGACCGGCTCGCGCTGGCGTCTGGCGCAGGGGACGCATGTGATCCGAGCGGAGGCAGGGCCGAACGAGGTTCTGGAGGCCCGGATCACCGTCGAATGATCCTCGAACTACGCGAAATCGGGTTCTCTGGAAAGGGGCCCTTGACGTATCAAGAAATCTTGATAGGTTGTTGCCCATGACTGACACCGCCACCCTGACCACCAGCCGGGCCGCGCGACTGTTTCATGCGCTCTCCGACGAGACCCGACTCGAGATCATCGGGATGCTCGCGGGTGGCGAGCGGTGCGTGTGCGACCTGACCGATGCGCTCAATGCGGCCCAGTCGCGGCTGTCGTTCCACCTGCGGACGCTCAAGGACGCGGGAATCGTGACGGACCGCCGTGACGGCCGCTGGGTCTTTTACGCTCTGAACAACGATGCGCTCGATGCCGTGGAGTCGGCAGTCAGCTCGCTCAAGTTGGTCGAGGGCGGGCGTGGTGCCGACGGATGCTGCAGGTGATGGCCGAGTTGTCGTGGGACCGGAATCGGGAAACGCGGGACGCCGCGTGACCGCCATTCCGGCTAGGAGACGATTTTTTTTGCCGTGACATATCAACGAAAATTGTTCATTCAACGGAGACAGCACAATGAGCACCAGTGACCTGAAGTCGAGCGTGCAGCAGCGGTATGGCCAGGCAGCGCAGCGTGTGTCTGACGGAGAGACCGCGGCGAGCTGTTGCGGCTCCAGCGGATGCTGCGGAACCACCACCGAAGCCTGGGATCCGATCACGGCCAACCTGTACGACGAAGGCGAGACCCAGGGCATTCCCGCGAAGGCGCTGCTGGCCTCCCTCGGCTGCGGCAATCCGACGGCGCTCGCGGAGCTGCGCGAGGGGGAAACGGTACTCGACCTCGGATCGGGCGGCGGAATCGATGTGCTCCTCTCGGCGAAGCGGGTCGGTCCGACCGGCAGGGCGTACGGCGTGGACATGACGGATGAGATGCTCGCGCTGGCGAACGAGAACAGGGAGAAGGCCGGTGCGGAGAACATCGAGTTCCTCAAAGGCGACATCGAGCACATTCCGCTGCCTGATGCAACGGTAGACGTCATCATTTCCAACTGCGTGATCAACCTGTCGGGCGACAAGCGACGGACACTGGCCGAGGCCTTTCGCGTGCTCAAGCCGGGTGGTCGATTTGCGGTGTCGGACGTCATCGTTCGCGGAGAAGTCCCCGAGGCGGTCAGACGAAACATGGAGCTCTGGATGGGTTGCGTGGCCGGCGCGCTCGAGGAGCAGGAGTTCCTGGCGCTGCTCACCGAAGTCGGGTTCGAGAATCCATCGATAGAGCCCACGCGCATCTACAAGGGCGACGACGCGGCGGCGTTACTGGCGAACACCGGACTCGATGTCGAGACGCTTTCCAACGAAATCGATGGCAAATTCATGAGTGCGTTCGTGAGGGCCACGAAGCCGGCCACGAAAGCCGACAAGGTTCCGGTACTCGCGGCCGCCGGTGCCGGCTGCTGCGGCCCTGACTGCTGCCAGTGATAGTGGAGAGCGTTTCATGGAGGCAGCGTTCATGACAAACCGTACTGAAACCGGCGCGGCGCTTCGCTCGGCTGCGCCGGAGGACCTGCCGGCGATCGAGCTACTGCTCCGGCAGAGCGGGTTACCCATGGAGGGAGTTGCCGAGTCCGTCGGCAACTTCGTCGTGGCCGAGAGCGAGGGATCGATCGTCGGAGTAGTGGGGCTGGAGGTGCACGAAGGGCATGGCCTCCTCCGGTCGGCGGCCGTCGCGCCCGAATGGCGCGGCGCCGGACTCGGCCAAAGGCTCGTTGCGAGAATGATCGCGGAGGCGGAGGCACGCGGAATCCGTGCGCTATACCTGCTCACTACCACCGCCGATCGCTACTTCCCGAAGTTCGGATTCACGACCACGACGCGCGCGGAGATCCCCGCTGCGCTCAACGCATCCGCGGAGCTGCGGGGCGCATGCCCCGCGTCGGCGATCGTCATGCAGCTCTGCATCGCGCGTGATTCCGGCGAGGAGTGCTCCTGATGCGGCTCGCGCTCCTGTCCGATGTGCACGCGAACCGCCCGGCGCTCGAGGCGGTGATGGCCGACGTCGCGACGAGAGCGGTTGAATGCACGTATCACATCGGCGACCTGGTGGGCTACGGTCCCTGGCCCAACGAGACGGTGGACCTGATACGCCAGTCGCACATGGCAGGCGTCGCGGGCAACTATGACTCCACGGTAGCCGCGGCATACAAGCACTGCGGGTGCAAGTACACCGATGCCAGGCAGGAGGAAATCTCGCATGCGAGCTTCGAATGGACGAAGCGGCACGTATCCGAGCCGACTCGACAATTCCTGGGCGCGCTCCCCTTTCGTCTCGATGTC
>JBGTMW010000506.1:0-10421 GCA_041743365.1 Gemmatimonadaceae bacterium | reverse complement strand
TGCACGAGAGCGCGGACGCGATTCGAGACGCGTTCGGCCGCCTTCGGCCGCTTACGCCGATCCTCAGTCCGCGGCGACCGTACCGAAGTCGTAGCCGGGTACCGAGATCCGGGGAATGGGCTGACCTATGACCCGTTCGATGGTTCGAACCATTGCGATCTCATCGGGCGACATGAAGGTAAAGGCGTCGCCGGTCGCCGCGGCGCGTCCGGTCCGCCCGATGCGATGGACGTAGTCCTCCGGCTGCTGCGGCACGTCATAGTTGATGACGTGCGATATGCCGGTGATGTCCAGGCCACGCTGGGCGATGTCCGTCGCCACCAGCACCCTTATCGTTCCGTCCTTGAAGCCGTCGAGAGCCCTGGTGCGCTGCACCTGGGTCTTGTCGGCGTGCATCGCCGTCGCGCTTATCCCGGCCTTCTCGAGGTGTCGCACGACACGGTCCGCGCCGTGCTTCGTTCGTGAGAAGATGAGGACGCTGTCCATGTTCTCCGCCTTGAGCAGCTCCACCAGCAGGGCACTCTTTCGATCGCGCGGCACCGGATAGACCGCGTGAGTGACAGTGTTCGCAGCCTCGGAGCGCCGCCCGACCTGGACCACGATCGGCTTCCTCAGGTATTTCCGCGCGAGAGCCTCGACCTCCGGGGGCATTGTCGCGCTGAAGAGCAGCGTCTGACGATACCGGGGGATCTGGGCGACAATGCGGTTGAGCTGGGGCGCGAAGCCCATGTCCAGCATCCGATCTGCCTCGTCGAGCACGAGTACCTCGAGGTCGTCGAAGACGACGTTCTGCCGCTCGAGGTGGTCGAGCAGGCGCCCGGGCGTGGCGATCACGACATCCACTCCCTCGCGAAGGGCCTTCTGCTGCGGCTCGAGGCCAACGCCACCGTAGACCGGAATGCAATCGATGCTGGTATGCTTCCCGTACTTCCTGAAGCTCTCCTCGACCTGCACGCAAAGCTCGCGGGTTGGGGTGAGCACGAGCGCCCGGGTGCGCCGCGGCCCGCCTACGAGACGGTGAAGGATCGGCAGCGTGAACGCCGCCGTCTTGCCGGTTCCGGTTTGCGCGAGCCCGATCAGGTCGCGACCCTTGAGCGCGACGGGGATGGCCTGCTGCTGGATGGGTGTCGGCGTCGTGTAGCCCGATTCGCGTACCGACTGGAGCAGCTCGGGGGCAAGATCCAACTCATCGAAGGTCAGCAGTGCGCCCGGTGCCGACCCTTCGGTTGTTTCGATTATCGTCGATTCCATGATTCCTGATCCGCACGCCGGGGCCGCTTGCCGGGATTCGACCCGGACCGGCGCATGCTGCACGCTGCCCGGCAGTTCGTCTGCCTGGCCATGCGTCTTCGCCACCGCGCGGATGTGCGCGGCATTCGATTGTCGAAGGCGTCCTGCGGGGGCAGAGCCGGCTCTCCGGTGAGCCAATGTCCCCAAGCGGTAGGAATCGGCTCCACGATCGCATTCTTCCGGGAGGGAGCTGACTGGCCGCACCCATCGCACCGGTGACGCGATCGTTCGATCAATATATCGGATTTCGTGGCGGGATGCCAATTCCGCCTTTGGACCGGGCGAAAGTGCTTCGATCTCGACAAGTGCTGAATGGCGACCCGCTATCCTGCCCGAAAGACCACCATGGCCAACTCGGAGAGCGCGATTCAGCCTTCCGCCCGCAACGCCGACAGGAATTCCAGAAGCGCGGAGTTCACGATTTCGGGTGTTTCATCGTGCGGAAGATGTCCCGCGTCCTCCACCATCAGCTCGCGAGATCCCGGAGGCAGCCTGACCGCGTCCAGCGGGCGGGCGACGATCGGATCCCGACCCCCGCGCACCAGGAGACACGGGACTCCGATGCGCGATATCTCGTCGGGGGTGAACCGGCTCCACCGGAAGTGTTCCAGCAGCGCGCGCATCGCCGGCACGAAGCCCGCGAACTGCGATGGCGCCCAGTACTCATCGATGTTTCGTGCATCCACGCGATCGTTGGCGACGTAGAGGACTCGTAGTCCGAGCGCGATGACCCACCGACGGACCAGCAGGCGCGCCGCGGGAATCGTCCACCGGCGTGCGAGGACGCGCCCGATTTCGGGAGGCAGCGCGACGCCGAAGCCTATCGCGCTGATGAGCACGAGCGCTCGCGCCCTGCCGGGAGCGCGCAGGGAAACGTGGACCGCGAGCGCTCCTCCCATCGAATGGCCGACGATCACCGGGCGCGCGACATCGAGTACGTCGAGGACCTCGATGACGTGTGCCACCATCGCGTCGGTAGCGTACAGGGCATCGTCAACCGGCATGTCCGACAGGCCGTGGCCACGTAGGTCTACGGCGATCGACCTGTAGCCCGCCGATGCCATGGCCGGGTAGGTCCTGTTGTGATCCCACGCGCAGCACCCCAAGCCTCCGATGAACACGATCGGCTGGCCGTCCTCGGGACCCAGCTCGACGACTCGAACGCGCTCGCCGGAGCGCAGCGTCTCGAATCGAACGCGATAGCCCGGAATGCCGGCGGGAAACATCGCCTCCGGTGCGAGCCGGCCTCGCACATGCGGAGCGAGAACCGGATCGTCGCGAGCATCGGCGCGCGATGCGACTCCCGCCGCCATCCCCAACGCCTACACCAGCTCGATCGGACGCCCCAGAAGGCGCGCGATGAGCCCGATGCGAAAGGTCACGTCGCTCCAGCGCTCCTCGCCCATCGACGTCGACTCCAGCGGGAAACCCGGCCAGGCGAACTGGTTCGCCGATTTCGGCATTGCGAGTCCCTTGTGCGGATGCCAGATCCCCTGTCTGTCGCGATCATCGAGGAAGCGCTCGAAGAGCCTGGACCAGTTCTCGCTTCGCCGCAGGAAGCCGATTCGCGCCATCAGCTCGAGCCATGTGAGCGCCCAGGGCACGTCGGCATCGACGGCGTTGCGGTGAGGCAGCATATCGCCAAGCACCAGGTGCGGCTGCGGGACGATGTGCGATCCCAGCTGCTGCGCCGATTCCTGGCGCGGCATCGGCTGCGAGATGTAGTGGAAGATCCGGTCGATCAGGGTGTGATGCTCGCTCCGGAAGAGAGGCATGTACGAGAGCATCGTCAGCGCATGGAACGATGGCGGTGCCGCTTCCTGTGCGAGCACCTGGCGGTTGCCCACGCGAACCCAGGGCTTTCCGGAGATCTCCGACCGCATGTACACGTCTATCCGCTCGAGAATCCGGCGCGCCGCACCGCGGAGGCGCGGATCGCTTTCGTAGCCGGCCTGCGCGAGCGCAGCGGCCGCAGCCTCGCGGAGAATGCCGCGTGCGCGCATCGTCAGCTCGGGGTCGGGCTTCGTACGCGGAGCCAACTCGTACACCAGCGACGGATCATTGTCCTCGGCGAGCAGCCGGAAGAGCATGCGGCGGGCTCGAATCAGTGGGGGCGTTTCGCGATCCCACCCGTATTCCAGGAGCCGGCGGAAGGCGTTCACCGTCCCTACTCCCTGAATGCCATCGCCACGCTCCTTCGGAACCCCCAGCATCGTGTCGCCCCAGGAGCCGTCGATACCCTGCCAGAAGGCGAGCGCCAGCGCGGGGGGGTAGGTAAAGGGCAGCAGCGCGAAACGATGTGACTGGTCGAGGGGGATTCGCGCCACCTCCACCAGCGACCGGTACTTGATGGGCGGCGCTGCATTGTCGAGCAGCCAACCGAGCGGGAAAGTGACCGGCGACGAAGGCGCCTGATACGGCGGAGGTGGCGGCGGAGGTGCCGCGGGAAGCTCCGCCGCAGGAAGATTCGCTTCCCCGGTCTCGGGCTGAAGGGGAACGGTCACTATCGGTGCTCGCCTTAAATCATTGTGAGACAACGCGATTGCAACCCCCGGCAGCGTTACCCGCGGGTAGCGCGTAAGGATGCACCTTTGCCCGCGACGACGCCAGTGGTGAGAGGCTAACTAGCGTGCAGCCAACGGCTTCGGATTTTTAACCACCGGCCCGTTAACACCGCCGGTACCGCGGACGTCTACCTGCCTGCGAACGCGCCGTCGCGCGTTGACGCAACTAATCTCCGGAGGAAGGATGAAAGCAATTCGCATGGCGGTGCTCGGCGCCGCTCTGATGCTCGGAGTCACGACCGTCGCTGAAGCTCAGCGCGGCGGACGCGGCAACCAGGTTGCAAGGCTCATGACCGACATCACGGTGTCGGCAGATGTGCAGACGAAGATCGATACGATCGCCGCGAAGTATCAGGCGCAGCAGCGCGAGCTGATGAGCGGCGGACAGATGGACGAAACCACCCGTGCGAAGATGATGGAGCTCTCGACGAAGCGGAACGCCGAGATTCGTGCGCTTCTCACCGCAGAGCAGCAGGTTCAGTTCGACAAGAACGTGGCCGCGATGCCCGCTGGACGGCGCGGCGGCGGTAACCCGCCCCCCACGACTCCACCCCCGACGCTCTGAGCATTCGGAGCAACGGAGCATGCAGATGGGCCGCCGAGCGATCGGCGGCCCATTTCGCTTGTGATGGACCGCGATGGTGGGCATCTTCCGTGAACACTCTTCAATGCGTCAATGAACGAAAGCCTGCTCTCCCGATCCGTCTCGAAGGTCCCCGACCATGTGCACTTCCAGGGTCGGGTGCTGTTCCTCACCGAGGACCCGGCGCTCATCCGGCGCCAGCTCGCCGGCGACGATCTCGCCTTCGATCCCGGCGCCCCCGTCGGAAGCCGCGACAGGCCGAAGCTGCGCGACAACATCTCCACTGACGAGATCACGCCGGCCTACATCTGCTATTACTTCGACGAGACGCTCGGCGAATTCCCCTACCTCGGCCTCAAGGCGGGAGAGGATTTCCCCATCGCGCGAGGCGCCGTGCGCGCGGGACAGTTCGTGGCGAGCGTCTCCGGGACGCGCCGGGGCAAGGGATCGTCGCGCGAACAGTCTCCATACGCCGAGATGATGGCCGGCATCAGGCTGGTGATCGCCGAGAACATAGAGCGCATCTACCGGGAGAACTGCCAGAATCTCGGAGTGTTCACATCGACGAACTTCGGGTTGATCGAGCGCGTGCGGAACGGCGAGGCGATTCCCCTCACCGAGTTCACGAAGGACGAAGGCGGCATCTCTCGCGGAATAGTCGAGTACGGCGGCCTGTTCAACTACAACGTCGCGCGCCTCCAGGGAAAGGTCACCGTTCCCCGGGTCGTCACGCCGCCGCGCCCGATGACGCTCGCGGAGAAGATCTTCGCCCGGCACTGGGTGACCGATGCCGCGGCCGGACGAGCCGGAGTTCCCGCGGTGCGCGCCGGCGACCAGGGCTTCGTCCGCACCGACATCCGCTTCAGCCACGAGTACGTCACGCCGATGGCCGCGATCTTCTTCGAGGATCTCGTCGGCAGGGACGAGCCCGTGAACGATCCCGCATCGGTCTTCTTCTTTCGCGATCACCTCACCTTCCTCGACCAGGTGATGCGTCCGGAGCACATCGAGATGGGGTTGCTCGACGTGGCGAACCAGCTCGAGGCGAAGCAGCGCACCTTCGCTGCCGAGAAGGGGATCAGGCTGTATGGAGAGCTCGAGAAGAAGATGAACCTGCACGGCGCGCTCACTTCGTCGGGCTCGGAGGCGATCTGCCACTCGAAGATCCTGGAGGCGCACGCCCTTCCGGGTCACGTGATCATCGGATCGGATTCGCACACGCCGCATGCCGGCGCGGTGGGGTGCGTCGCCTTCGGCGTCGGAACGACCGCGATCTTCAACTCCTGGATCACGAAGGACGTTCGCGTCGAGGTGCCGAAGTCGTTCCGGGTGATCGTGCACGGCGACAAGCCGGACAACGTCACTGCGAAGGACTTCATGCTCGAGATCCTTCGCCACCCGTACATCAAGAGCGGGCAGGCGATCGGCCAGATCATCGAGTACGCCGGTGAAGCGGTGGAGGCGCTCTCGGTGGATGAGCGAGCGACGATGACGAACATGGCCGCCGAGGTCGGTGCCTTCACTGGGATCATCGCCCCCGACGAACGCACGGTCGAGTATCTCGTCGCGCAGCGCGGAATGTCGCACCAGGAGGCTCGATCACTGTGCGACGGGCTGTACTCGGATGAGGGTGCGGACTACGTCGAGGAGATCGTGATCGACGCGTCGTCCATGCGGCCGATGATCGCTCTACCCGGGGATCCGGGGAACGGGCTCCACATCGACGAGCTGGGTCACGATGTGAAGGTCGGAATAGCGTACGCGGGATCATGCACGGCCGGCAAGAAGGAAGACATGGACATGTACGCGCGGGTATTTCGGGAAGCGCTCGCCCGTGGGGAGCGCGTGGCCGAGGGGGTTCGCTGCTACATCCAGTGCGGGTCGCAGGAGGTGTTTCGATACTGCCAGGAGCGCGGCTACGACACCATCTTCCGGGACGTCGGCGCCACCTTCGTGGAACCGTCGTGCGGCGCGTGCATCAACGCCGGACCCGGAGTGTCGCGCACGAAGGACGAGGTCACCATCTCGGCGATCAACCGCAACTTCCCCGGGCGATCCGGCCCGGGACAGCTGTACCTCGCCTCCCCATATACCGTCGCCGCATCGGCGGTGGCCGGGCGGATCGTGGCGTGGGAAGCCCGGGAGCCGGTCAACGCGTGACGCACAAGGACGTGGAACGGCCGCACCCCGCGCCATGAGGGGAGAGTTCCTCGACCTCGATGGCGCGCGCATCTACTACTACGCCGCCGGGAGTCGGGGAGCCGGCGAGCCGGTCATCTTCATCCACGGTTTTCCGACCTCCTCGCACCTGTGGAAGGAGATCGTTCCGCTCATGCCGGCGGGACATCGACTCGTGGTCGTGGACCTGCTCGGTTACGGCCGCAGCGATCGCCCGCTGGGCCGTGACGTATCGCTTCGCGGCCACGCCGACAGGATGCTGGCGGTGATGGACATGCTCGGCATCAACTACGCTTGTGTCGTCGGGCACGACGTGGGCGGTGGAATAGCGCAGACGCTGGCCGTGCGGGCACCTGCTCGCGTGTCACGCCTCTGCCTCATCGGATCGGTGGCGTTCGATGAGTGGCCGATGCGCGAAGTCAAGCTCGCGCGCGCAATGCTTCCCCTGACGCGCCACCTGCCGGCTCAGTGGCTGCTTTCGATCCTGCGGACCGACTTGATGCGCGGCTATACCGAAGCCGAGCGAGGCGCACACTCCATCGACCAGTACGTGCTCCCCTTTGCGAGCGCGGACGGCCGCGATGCATTCATGGAGCACCTGCTGGCCCTCGATTCGGC
This sequence comes from Gemmatimonadaceae bacterium, assembly GCA_041743365.1. Lineage (GTDB taxonomy): Bacteria > Gemmatimonadota > Gemmatimonadetes > Gemmatimonadales > Gemmatimonadaceae > JANPKQ01. Next base: position 3,188 of record JBGTMW010000506.1, on the reverse strand, counting down.
CGACACCGTCGCCCTCGCGCCTAGACTCAAGGACATCGTGGCACCGACTGCGATCGTGTGGGGATCGCACGACCCCTTTCTCCCAACCGGCATCGGCCAGCGCTTGAACCAGAGCATTCCGGGATCGACCCTCGACCTCCTGCCCGACGTTCGTCACTTCACACCCGAAGAGGCGCCTGAAAAGATCACCGCCGTCATCACCAGTCTCCTCGCCCGATGACGTCGTCCCGGATCGAAGCCTTCCGTGCAATGGTTGCACGGAACCCATCCAACCCACTCGCCCGCTTCGGGCTCGCGAACGAGGCGTACAAGGAACAGCTGCTCGAGGAGGCTCGCGAGAACTACGAGGCGTATCTCGCTGCTTCGGATGATGAGGGGAACGCATACGGCAAGCTCGCCGAGGTCCTGCACGCGCTCGGCCGCACGGACGAGTCGCGGAATGCGTACCGGCGCGGGATCGAGGCTGCCCGACGTTTCGGTCACGTGGGAATGGTAAACGACCTCGAGGCCCGCCTGGAGGAGCTGGACGGGGAATAGGTCCGCTCGAACGCCGGCGTCGCGGATCGACCGGCGGATTCGTCGGGCGCGGTATCGCTCGCACTCGCGCCGTATCCAGGGCCGCTCGTGGCCTATCCCCTGCATATGTCCGATGGCTGCACCTTCAAGTCACGTCACGCTCCCGGAGGAGTCATGCGCGGTTTCGCCATAGCAACTCTCGCCGTACTCACGGCAGCCTGCGGCTCCAACACGCTTTCGGTCGGCGAGCGCACCGTCTCGTTCACGACGCCCGCGTCACCGGACACGCTTCTCGCCCGTGCCGAAGCAGCACTTTTGCAGCTTGGCTTCGCCGTGGGCGGCCGTCAGGAGAACGTGCTCTTCACGGCGCCCCGCGCACTCCCCGACTCGATCGCAGGTTCGCCCGCCGGCACGCCGCAGCAGTGGTTCGTCCACGTCACCGCCGAGGACAAGCTATTCTCGGCAGGAACGACCGGCACCATCCGCGCTTATCTGGTTCCGGTGACGGCGATGCCGTCGCCGGGCACGTCGGCGATGGAGAGCGCGCACCAGGTGACTTCCCGCCGGCCTGCCGCATTCCGCGAGCTCCGCCGGGTGGGGGAACGCGTTCAGGCAGAGGCGACCAGGGGCTTCCTGCGCTAGCGGTGCGCGAGAGCTAGCGCCATGCCTCCGGCGGCGGCGGCGCCGCCGGAGGATTCGCTGCGGGTGGGGGACTCTGGCTCGCAGCGGTATCTGGCGGTGGAACGGCCGCCGAATCTGCTGCAGGCTTGGCTGCAGGCTTCGGCACCGATTCGCCCTTCGGACGCAACGCCGCCAGCGTGTAGTTGCTCGAGGGATTCCAGAGGATCCAATCCGGAATTCCGTTGTCGTAGCCGGCCTGGATCTGCGCGCGAACCTCGGCTACGCCATAGCGCGGGGCGCCGAGCGTGAAGTCCTGGTACCAGGGCATGACCTTGGCCGCGCCTTCGATCCCCTCGCTGCGGGCCTTCGCGTCCTGGAGCGCTTTCGCGATGACCGCATACGGGTTCGCGTTCGGACGCGGGATCCTGTAGCTGCCCGGCGCGTAATGCGAGGGGTAGGTCATCGGCAGCACTACATCCGCAACGTCGATGAACGCTTCCCATCTCTGGCCGATTCCCATGTCCGTCGTGTCGGAGGTCGTCAGGCCAAACACGTCGATCGTCATGCGGACGCCGAGGGGCTTGAGACGCGCCCTTGCTTCGGCGAGCCGCTGGCGGATCACCGCGGCGCGGGACCGGCCTTCGGCCAGCGGGAAGCTCGCCTCACGAACGAGACGCTGCTCATCCGGAAAGCGAACGTAATCGAGCTGCACCTCGCTGAATCCGAGCTCCACCGCCTCGATGGCGAGATCGACCGCGTAGTCCCAGACGCCCTTGTGGTGCGGATCGAGCCAGGGCTTGCCGTTCCTGTCGAGCCAGGGCGTTCCATCACTCTTTCGCCTGATCGCCCACTCGCTCTTCTTCTCCGCCAGTATCGGATCCTTCACCACCACGATGCGCGCGATCGGATAGATGTCGTGCGCACGCATGGTGTCGAGAAGCGCCCGGATTCGCTTGTGCGACATCGGCATGATCTCGCTGTTCCGGGCATCGGCGCCGATCTCGTTCGCCAGTCGGACACGCGATGGATAGAGCATGTAGCCGCGGTCGTCCTTGACGTCGATGACGAGCGCGTTGACCTCGGTCCGCTTCGCGACATCGATGAGTCTGTAGACCTTCTGCCCTATCGCTGCCCAGCGGTTCACGTAGAGACCGCGAAGGGTGTCGGGCGCCGGTACCAGGGGAACCCGGGGACGCGCAATGGAGTCGGCGGGCAGGGTGTCTGAAGGGGTCGAGGCGGGTGCCTCGACGGCTGTCCGGCTGGTATCGCCAGGGGGCTGCTGCGCGGGTGCAGCCCCGGAGCAGGCCGCTATCAGAAGACCGGCCGCGAACGCGGTCGGGAAATGGCGTGACATCATGCGACGAATTTTACTGGTGAACGATGCGGGGGAGCCCTGTCAGACAGACTGTTCCATCCCGCTCCGCGGCACATGGGCGAATGCCCACAGGTCGACCTGCGTGGAGGCGCGGGTGTCGAAGGCCCGGTTCTGGCTCGGCATCGATGTGTCGTCGCATGACGAGCCAGAACCGGAAGGCACAGATCGAACCGCCGGGCCGGGCTCAGCCGCCGCCCGGCCGACGCGCTCCGAGGACGATTATCTCCACACGCCGATTCTGGGCACGACCTTCGGCGGTCGAGTTGTCCCCGATCGGGCGTCCCTGCCCGAAGCCGGCCATCTCGATTCTCGACGGAGCGATCCCTCTTCCAATGAGGGCAGCGCGGACGGCTTCGGCCCGCCGCTCGGAAAGACGCTGATTGGCCACCTCACTGCCAACCGAATCGGTGTGGCCCTCGACGGCGATCCGGTTGTCCTGGTACTGGGCCAGCACCGCCGCGATAGTCCCCACCTCGTTGCGCGCCTGCGGCGACAGGGCGAACTGACCACTGGCGAAGAGGCCCTGGCCGAGGACGACGGCGAGGCCCCTCTCCGTCTCACGGATCTCGGTGACGTTGCTGATCAACCTGTTCAGGTCGAGCAGGGCCTCGTAGCGACGGCGCTCCGCGTCCGAAGCCCTGGCGTTGGCCGCGCGGGCGGCTGAATCGGCGGCTCT
>JBGTMW010000505.1:0-2745 GCA_041743365.1 Gemmatimonadaceae bacterium | reverse complement strand
CGCGATCCTTTGCCAGAAGCCTCTTGCCCCGACGCTCGTCGAAGCCGAGGCACTCGTGGCGGAGCTGCACGGTCGCGCGCGGCTGATGGTGCACGAGAACTGGCGGTTCCGCCCGCACTACCGGCAGGCGCACGCGTGGATCCGTGATGGGGAGATCGGGGAGATCCGCACCGTCGTCATGGCTGTGCTGACATCCGGTCTCCTCCCCGATGGTACGGGCTGTCTGCCGGCATTGGTGCGCCAGCCGATGCTGGCCGGTCTCGAGCGCATGCTGCTCATGGAGGTGCTGATCCATCACGTCGACACGCTTCGGTTCCTTGCCGGGCCGATGAAGCTCGCGAGCGCACAGCTGGGAAAGAGCTGCGCGGCGATCCGCGGCGAGGATCGCGCGACGCTATCGATGCGCGGAACGAACGGCGCCGCGATCTCGCTCGTCGGGGATTTCATGGCACATGGGTCGCCGCCCGAGCAGTTCGACTGGCTGGACATCCTCGGAACCGAGGGGGCGATCACCCTGCGTGCGGATCGCCTTTCGCTCGCCGGAAGGACATCGCGTGTGTCGCCGCTCGACCTCGCCGCCAACTACAGGGCGTCGTACCTCGGGGCGATCACCGAATTCGTGGATCGCCTGGAGGATGGCGCGCCCTTCGAGACATCCGCGGAAGACAACCTGGAGACGCTGCGCATCGTCGAGGCCGCCTATCGGATCGGCGCGTGACGAAAGCGGCGGGGCGTCCTGTCATGCCGCGATTCGAGCTCCGGGACACGAGCTCTCCGGCGGTGCGCGGCGGCACGTTGTGCGTGGTGGGCCACTGGCCCCGAGCACTGCTTGCGTGACGGAAAGGTCAGTAATCAGTTCCGCGAGTTTGTTCGACGGGCGTGACAGGCTCAGGAGCCGGGCCTTCGCTGGGATCAGCTGCGGGGCAGCTTCATGGCCGCGAGGATCCGGGCCACGCGCGGATGCGAGGTCATCCTGTCGAGAGGCGGCATCCCGCTCCCGACCATGACGAGGCCGGGGTTGCGTTCCGCGAACGCGCGATCGAGCCAGTCCATCGCCTGAGCGGTATCGCCGGCCAGCAGCCACAGCTTGGCCGAGCGAAGCGGGTCCTGGAGGTCCGGCATCTGACGCTGGTCCATCTCGATCCACGCGCGCCAGAACGCGGGCATGCCGCCACTGGCAAAGGCGTGGCGCAGAACGTCGACCTCGGCGGGTGTCGCGCCGCGAAGCGTGGCCAGGCGCGCGTACGCCTCCGCGGCTTCCCGGTGACGGCCCTGCGCCTCGTAGATCACGCCGGGGCCGCCTGGCAGCCACGGACCGGAGCCGAGCAGGAGAGGGTGCATCGGGTCGAGCTTGATGACGCGCCGGTACAACTCGTGTGCGCGATCGTAGTCGCCGAGCTTCACGTGGTCGCTGGCGAGAACAGCGACCGTGCGGGGATTCAGCGGATCGAGCTCCAGCGAGCGTGAGCGGGCGGCGATGGCGTCGTCGACCATTCCCATCACGTTGAAGTAATTGGCCAGGTGATGATGTGCGTGGGCGTCATTCGGATTCAGCGCGACGGCGCGGCGCAGCGACCGTTCGGCGCCGGCCCAGTCCCAGTCCCAGAACAGGCGGGCGATCCCGAGCGCAGCGTGCGCCTCGCCCAGCGTGGGGTCGAGCTCGAGGGCGCGGTCCACCAGTGCGCGCAGCTCGCTCAGTCCTTCATCCTGAGGCATGTACCCGAAGAGGATGGCGGGCGCGAGTACGCTCGCCTTGCCGGCGTATGCACGCGCGAACGTCGGCGCTCTCGCAGTGGCGCTATCGAAGAGCTCGAGCGCCTGCCCGAGCTCATCCGGCTTCAGCGTGTTGCGCAGGTAGAGCGCGCGCAGATAGAAATCGTAGGCGACGGGATCGGGCGCGGGCGCGTCGAGCAGTGCCGGCGCCAGCTGCAGCCGGAGCGCGCGCGCGATTGCACCGGCGATCTCCACCTGCACGTCGATGACATCCTGCGGCTGCCGATCGTACTCCTCGGTCCAGAGGTGGTACCCCGTCGCGGCATCGATCAGCTGTGCCGTAACACGCAGGCGGTTGCCCTCCCGGCGCACGCTGCCCTCGAGCACGGTCGCAACGCCGAGTGTGTCGCCGATGGAACGCACGTCCAGCGCACGATCGCGCAACCTGAACGATGATGTGCGCGCGGCAACGTGCAACCCCTCCACGCGGCCGAGAGTGGCAATGATCTGCTCGGTGAGGCCGTCGCTGAAGTATGCGTTGCCGGGATCCGCGCTCAGGTCGACGAACGGGAGCACAGCGATGGATGGCGCGCTGCGCGACCCTGCTACAGGCGAGTCCATGAGCGCACGTCCGGCGATGACCGTGAGCGCCAGCAGCGCGATCGCAGCCGCGTAGCCCACCACCGACCTCCATGACCGGTGGGTACGCGACACCGGCTCTTCGCGTGTTGGCGGATGCACGGTTGCGTCCGCGTCCGCGTCGTCTGCGTCACCGTCCTTGGCGTCAGCGTGACCATCCGCGTCCTCAGCGTCACCGTCCACAACGAGGGCGGGGGCCACCTGTTCACCCGCCGGCTCAGGAGCCCGGCGCGTCGACGGTTCGACCCGGAGTCGTTCTGCGAATTGGACTACCTCCGGCGTCGGCGCCGCGTCCAGTTCCTCACGCAGCAGCGCCGTGTGCACGCGCGCGTGCCTGATGGCGCCGGCGCGATCGCCGTTCGCGTCCAGCGCATGCATCAGGCGCAGGGTGAT
>JBGTMW010000504.1:0-5411 GCA_041743365.1 Gemmatimonadaceae bacterium | reverse complement strand
GCCGTCACGATGGCCTGCACCGATGAGAGCACCGACGGAAGCCGGACCATGCCGCCGCCGCCACCACCGCCGCCGAAGCCACCACCCACCGACCGTATGAAGGTCGTGGTCGAGTCGGTGGGCAGCGTCGAGACGCTCTCGTAGTACTTCCGCCAGGCATCGCCCGACTGGAAGAGATACTGCTCTACGTTGGAGACGTAGATTGCGGAGACCATTGCGTTCCGTTCCTTCAGATACTCCCCGACTGCACGAATTGCCCTGGGGCCGCCGAAATCCCCCACCACCGGAACGACGAGATTCGCGCGCTGGAGAGCCTTGATGCGGAGAAATGCGGCCTCCGTCGCGAGAAAGCTTCTCTGCACACCCCGGCCATCGCTCTGCACCATGAGGTCGGCGTAGCCGGGATACCGCCCACCCGAAGTCCGCGGGTAGGAGTAGTCGATCATCGGGCCTTCCATATAGAAGGCGTCGTAGATGTACTCGATCCCCCTGATATCATCGGCGGTGAGAGGGAATCCGCGCGTCTTCACGAGGTGATCGCGCACGGCAGCGAGGTTGCGGCGGTAGAGCGCACTGTCTGTCGTCACGTACCAGTACGCACCGAACAGCGAGTCGATGGTGACAGCCGTGCCCAGACCGGCGGGACGCGGCTTGCTGAAGAGTCGCGACACGAACTCGGCGCGATCGGCGGAGAGCTCGAAGAGGGCCTTGTACAGCAGGTGCATGTGCAGGTTGCCCCGCCGGATGTCGAAGATGATCGCCATCGGCGGTTCGAGCGCCGCGATGTACGTGAAATTCTGCTCGGGTCCGACGCCGAGATAGACACCTCCGGATTTCGCCGTTCGCAGCAGCTCCGGAATCACGGTCTGAAACCCGGCCTCGTTCGAGAGGAGGTTGTCCGAGCGAAAGTAGCCGCCGGGCTCCGAGAGCTTCTCGATGAGCGACCAGAACTCCTGGTCGGTCAGGCGCGAGGGAAGAGCCGTTGTCGCGGCCCCCGTGGCCGGGGCGACCTGGGCGCCCGTCGAAGCGAGCGGCGCGAGCACGCCGATCGCGAACGCGGCGAGAAGCAGGTGACGACGAATGGGCATCTCGGACACTACCCTCCCGATTGAGCGGCGTGAGGCGGCGATCGCGGCGGGGACCTGCGGATCAATATGATCGCGAAACCCGCCCGCAGACAGGAAGGCCGCCGGTGCGGTTGCATCGGCGGCCTTCCTTCGCTGCGCAGTTGCCCCGTTGCGCGGGGTGCTGCGGCTACCGCATTGCGACTTCCATCACCGCGTTCCAGCCGTCCATGCGAGCCAGCAGGGCGGAACGCTGCCTCCCATCGAGCAGCGGCGACTTGGTCAGCAGCGCCGCGCGCCGGCTGAGCTCCTGCGCCTGTGCCCCGTCACGGAGCTCCGCCGCGATGATCGCCGCGTCGATGTAGGCGTTGGCCGCGGTGATGACGTCGCCGAGAGTGACTGCACGGTCCGCCGCCCGCTCCATCAGGCTCAGGCCGCTGCGCCGATCGCCCGCGTTGTAGCGAAGGAACGCCGCCGACCGGAGATTCGCGATCGCCTTGATGTCGCCGGGACCGCGAGCCGCAGCCGACTTCTCGTACAGTCTCGCTGCGTCCTTGAATCTCGACACTTCCCTGGCCAGGCTGTCAGCTTCCGCAGAGAGACGATCCGCGCGTTCCACCGACTCCGTCACGCGAACGGGCGCAAGCGTCTGCTGCGCCGAAGCGGCGATCGGTGCCGCGGCAATCGCGAAGAGTGCTCCACCGGCCAGCAGGAAGTTCCGCGTTCTCGTGTACATGGTCCGTCTCCTTCCTTTGCAAAACATGAAATGATGAGTGCTCCTGAAACCGCATGGAAAGGTCGGCGGGAGCGTGAGAACTTCGTTCGACGGAAGAGCGTACGGTGCGCGTGCAACGAAGTTTCAATCGATATATCGAACCGTCTTTCTGCGCATCGCGTCTTCTGTAAATGGACACACGGCTCGTCAAAAACGTTGCAACCGCGCCTGCAAGTGTGTGAAAACGGCCGGAGATGTGACGCGACGGTCGGTTGGAGCGCATACTCCGCCCCCGTTTACCATTGGCACATGCGAAGCATGTTGAGCCCTTGGCGGCCCATCTGCCGCACGCGGCCCGGCCGGATGCCGGGTGAGGGTATCGGACATTCACTGCTGCCGACCACGTTCGGGCTGCCGCAGTGTGGCTGGCGCGGTCCGGGCTACCGCGGTGCGATCTGCGTCACCTCATCCAGTCCGGCCAGCAGATCCGGCGGCGTCAACGCGAGCGCGCTGTCGTCGAGCGTGCGGAGCGTCGGACAGCCCAGCAGGGCCAGCGTTCGCTCGATCTCGACGCGAAGCAGCGACAGCACGTCCTCCACGCCGCGCTGCCCCGCCACGGCGAGTCCCCACAGATACGGGCGGGCGATGAGCACGGCAGTCGCACCCAGACAGACAGCCTTGATGACATCCGAGCCGCGACGGATGCCGCCATCCAGCAGCACGGGTACGCGGCCGGCGACCGCGCCCGCCACTCGCGGGAGCGCGAGAAGCGTAGGCTCGCAACAATCGAGCTGCCTCCCGCCATGATTGGAGACGAGCACCGCTGCCGCGCCGTGCTCGACGGCAAGCATGGCATCCTCGGGGGTCATGATTCCCTTCAGCACGATGGGCAGCTTCGTGATCGAGCGCAGCCATGCCACCGTCTCCCACGACTGCGACGAGTCGAACTCACGGCCGATGAACGCGTTCAACCGCGACCCGGCGGCATCCGGGAAGCGCGCCTGAGGCAGTCCGGTGAAGTTCGCCATCTCGACATCCACCGGCAGCGCGAAGCCGTTGCGCGCATCCCGTTCGCGATTTCCCTGTACCGGCACCGTCAGCGTCAGGCAGATGCCGCTGCAGCCCGCCGCCTCCGCCCGCTCGATGAGCGCGCGAGTCAGTTCACGATCGCGGAAGACGTACAGCTGCAGCCAGACGGTACCAGCGGCCGCGGTGATCTGCTCGATCGGATACGTCGAGAGAGTGCTGGCGATGAAGATGGTGCCTGCGCTGCGTGCCGCGCGCGCAGTCGCCAGCTCGCCGTCCGCGTGCGCCAGACGCTGGAACGCAGTTGGAGCGAGCGCCACGGGAAAGGGGAGTCGCGTCCCGAGCAGGTCGACGGAGGCATCGACGCGACTCGCGTCTACGAGGACGCGGGGACGGAACATGTATCGCGCGTAGGCCGCGCGATTCCACCGCAGCGTAACCTCATCCTCCGCGCCGCCCGCGTAGTAGTCGTACACCGACGGGGAGAGCATCGCACGCGCCGCCGCCTCGTACTCGAGAAGGTTTCGCGGCTGGCCCGGCGCAGCCGCACTGCGGCCTGCCTCGATGTCCGGGCTCATCGTCAAGCGATGTTCGCGAGCCAGAGAGTCACGAACGCGCCGTAGAAGACCGCCGTCGCCACGAGCGCGAGCCGCCGCCAGAGCGGCGGCCGAAGCGGGGGCGGGAGCAGTCGCGTGTTCACGTACAGAATGTGGAGCGACGCGATGATGAACACGATGCCGGCTACGTTGGCTCCAAGCTGGAGCAGCACGATCGGCGTGGCCAGCCGCATCGCGATCATCCCCCAGATGACGATGAGTCCCAGCACTCCGTAGTACAGCATGCGAACATCGCCGCCGCGCCACGCGCGGACGCGACTGCTCCCGGTCCAGAGAATGTCCGTGATGGCACGGGTCATCCCTTCAATGATGTCGAGCTGGGTCTTGAAGAGGATCCACGCCCCCATGAACGCCACCGTTCCACCGAGGAATGCGCCGCCGGTCCCCGAGATTCCCTGGGCCAGCGCCGCCCCGATCCCGAGTCCGCGAATGTCGCTGCCGGCGGGAAGAAAGGTGACGTACAGCAGCGCCGGGAGCCCCATCCCCAGCAGCGCCCCGACGAAGAAGATCCCCCACTGATCCGCGCGGACGATGCGCCACCACCCGCGCCAGCGCGACATCGATTCCTCATCGAGCGGGAAGGAGAAGCCGGTGTGTGCGAGGTGAACCTTCTGGCCGCCGATCGCCGCCGGGATGTAGCCGGCGACCTTGCCCATCCCGTAGCCCTTGTCGCGCGCCCAGTTGGCGAGCGTGATGTTGCTGACGCCGCCGGCGCCCGAGTAGGCGGCAAAGGCTCCGAGCAGGAAGAAGTCCGTCCCGGATGGCAGGAAGTTGAATCGATGGGTCGAGATGTCGTAGCCCGCGAAACCGGCACCGGCCGCGAGCCAGGTACCGCCCGGGACGAAGATGAGCGCGAGGATCACGAACCCGCCGAGGATGCAGACCACGAGCACCCAGTTGAGCAGCTCGAGGGTCCGTTCGATTCGGCGGCCGACGAGAAGCACCATGACCGTGGCCAGGAATGTCCCGACGCCGATGGCGTACACGATCCCTGCGTCCCCGGGTCCGGCAAGCCGCCGCGCGAAGAGAAAGTAGATCGCCCCCGCCGCGTTTGCCGCCCATGCTGGCCATCCGGACTGCAGGAAGTAGAGGATCGAGTAGAACCAGGCCCAGAAGCTCGCGCTCGGCCGCGTCCGCATGAATCCCGTGAACGCCGGCTCACCGGTGGCGAGGGTGTACCGCATCACCTCGGTGTTGAACACCGTCTGGAGAAAGACGGCGACACTGGTCACCCAGAGAAGTGTGAGCCCGTGCTTGACGAAGCCCGCCGGCCCCAGCAGGAACTCCCCGCTTCCGATCGAGAGGCCCAGGACGATGATTCCGGGGCCCACGACCCCGGCCCACGCGAGCCCCTTTGGCATCGGGGGAGCCGGCATGGCGCTCACCGACCATGGGGCGAGTCCCGAGACAGCTTCAGGTGCAGGGGCTGTGGGTTTTGACGCCATGGCTCTCCTCGGTCAGGACAGCCCCATATCGGACCTGCGCCGCCCGCTGTCCAGAGCGCGTAATCGCCCTGGAAACCGCCAAGCCGAGTGCATGATCCTCAAAAAATGCAAACGTTGCACTTTCAAGGGCGCTTTCCTATGTTGCCATCTATCAAAAGTGGCAAAACGGAGTTTCAGACGTGCGCAAAATGCACGTTCTCGATATCACCAGCTCATCCACGATCGCCCCCACCATATCAGGAGATACGTTCCGCAAATGGCCGCCCCCACGTCGAGCTCCCGCCGCGCCGCGATCCAGGAAATCATCGCGAGGCCCCGCCCAACCCCCGCCGCAGGATTCGCCCCTGAGACCAACGGACGGTCGCACGCGACGTCCTCCTACTTCGGATGCAACACCTTTGGCGCGCGCCAGATGCGCGACAAGTTGCCGAAGGACGTCTACGCCAAACTCCTCGCGGCTGTCCGGCTCGGGAAGAAGCTCGACGCCGACATCGCGCCCGCTGTCGCCCACGCGATCCGCGATTGGGCCGTCTCGCGTGGCGTC
>JBGTMW010000503.1:0-4830 GCA_041743365.1 Gemmatimonadaceae bacterium | reverse complement strand
CGAGATCCGGCGGCTGGTCGCCGAGTCGCGCGCCCCGGAGCACGTTCGCGCGCGAGCCGATGCCGCCTTCATGGCCATCGCCACGGCGGAAGCCGAGATCCACGGGACGGATCCGGAGAAGGTGCATCTGCATGAAGTCGGCGCGGTCGATGCCATTCTCGACGTCGTCGGCTCGGTGTGGGGGCTGGATGTCCTCGGCGTGACCCGGGTGTTTTGCGGCGCGATCGCCCTCGGCGATGGAACCGTCGAGGCAGCGCACGGCACCCTTCCCGTGCCCGCGCCCGCGACGTTGAAGCTGCTCGAGGGCCACCCGGTACGTCCCGGCCCCGAGGGGGCGGGGGAGCTCGTGACCCCTACAGGAGCCGCGCTCGTCCGAGTCCTCTCGTCGGGGCCGCCGCCGCTCGAGTACGTTCCCAAGCGGAGCGGCTACGGCGCGGGGACGAAGGATTTTCCGGGGCGCGCCAACGCCCTGCGCCTCATCCTTGGCGAGGTCGTCGGATCTGCCGATCGCGAGGTCGACCAGCTCGTGTCGCTCGCCACCGACATCGACGACATGCCCGGGGAGTATCTCGCCGCGGTCGCCGAGAAGCTTCGGGAAGCCGGGGCCCTCGATGTGACCATGATCGCGACGATCATGAAGAAGGGCCGGCCGGGTGTTCGCCTCGAGGCGCTGGTTCGGCCGTTCGATGTCGGCCGGATCGAGACGCTTCTCCTGGCGGAAAGCACATCGATCGGCGTTCGACGGGTGCCGGTCGAGCGCCGAGCTCTCAAGCGCCGGATGGCCAGCGTCACGGTGTTCGGGCAGGTGATCGCGGTGAAGGTGGTGACGCTTCCGGATGGCTCGACGAGGGCGAAACCGGAGTTCGCCGACGTGCTTGCCGCGGCGAAGGCCACGGGGCGGGCGATGCGCGAAGTGCTCGATGTCGCAAGTCGGGAAGCCGCTGCATCCTGAGCACGGAAGTCATGTAGTCACCTTGACTTCCGAGCCCGGGTCTCCTACGTTGCGTGAGGCTTTTCGCCCATGTTCCTGCGTTCTCTTCTCGGGGAAGACCACGTCGTCGTGATCTTCCCTGTTGCTCTCCTGGAGTAAGATGGTCCGCGTCGCGCGAGTTCTCCCAGAAAGTATCGCCGGAGCCCTGGCGATTGCGCCCGGAACCGAGCTCCTGAGCGTCAATGGGCGCGTGCTCGACGACTTCCTGGACTGGGAATTCCTCACCGCCGATGACGAGCTCGTAATCGAGGCGCGCGCGCCCGACGGCGAGTCGATCGTGTACGAAGTCGAAAGGCCGGAGGGCGAGACGCTCGGCGTCGAGCTCGAGCCGCCGAGGGTGCGGCGATGCGCCAACCGCTGCGAGTTCTGCTTCGTCGAGGGTCTGCCGACGGGGCTCAGGCGCGCCCTGTACATCCGGGACGACGACTACCGGCTCTCGTTTGCATACGGGAATTTCGCGACGCTCTCGAACATGAAGGAGCGCGACATTGCGCGGATTCTCGAGTATCGACTCTCGCCGCTGTACGTGTCGGTTCATGCCACCGATCACGAGACCCGGAAGACGCTCCTCAACAACCCGCGGGTTCCGGATGTCCTGGCGCAGCTTCGCACGCTTGCCGCGGGCGGAATCCAGTTCCACACGCAGATGGTGGTTGTTCCCGGCCTCAATGACGGCGAGGCACTCGAGAGGTCGCTCACCGACCTATGGAACATGGGAGACACCGTTCTCTCTGCGGCAGTGGTGCCGGTAGGACTCACGCAGTTCTCCCACCTGTACACCGGTCGCCGCATGGATCGCGACACCGCGCGCGATCTGCTCGCGCACGTCGAGCGATGGGGCGAGAGGGCGAGAGCCGAGCGCGACGCGACCTGGGTACTCGCGTCGGATGAGCTGTACCTGCTGGCCGAGCGTTCGCTTCCCGAAGCGGATCACTACGGTGACTTTGCCCAGATCGAGAATGGCATCGGATCCGTCACGTACCTTCGCGAGCGCGTCCGTAAGGGTATTCCGACGCTGCCGCGGCTCGATGGCTCGCGGATCGGCGTCGTGACAGGCACTTCAATGGCGCCGCTGATGCCGAAGCTGCTGGGCGACCTCGCCGCGGCCACGGGAGCGACCTTCGAGCTCATCGTGGCGGAGAATTCGTTGTTCGGACCGACGACCACCGTCGCGGGACTTCTGCCCGGCGTCGACATTCGCCGGGTGCTCGAAACGCGTGTCGATCTCGACCTCGCGCTCATTCCCGCGGAGTCGATCAACGAGGATGGCCTCTTCCTCGATGACGCCCGCTTCGCCGATCTGCGAGAGGCCGTTGCAATGCCCGTTTTTCCGTCGTACGACTTCATCGATGTCCTGACCGACGAAGCTGCCGTCGCAATGGCGTCGGCGGCATGAACATCCCCGTCATCGCCCTGGTGGGGCGCCCGAACGTGGGGAAGTCCGCCCTGTTCAACCGAATCATCGGAGAGCAGACCGCGATCGTGAACGATGAGGCCGGGACGACGCGCGACCGACACTTCGGTCGCGCAGAGTGGAATGGGCAGGCGTTCTGGCTCGTGGATACGGGCGGGCTGACCGACGATCCGCACATTCCCATGGACCTCGAGATCCGCCGCCAGGTGCTCCAGGCGATCGATGAGGCGGACCTCCTCCTGCTGGTCGTCGATGCCAAGGTCGGCCTGCACCCGAGCGACTCGCGCGTCGTGGATCTCCTGCGTGATTCGCGGAAGCCGTGGCTGCTCGTTGCCAACAAGGTGGACGACCCATCGTCGACCGATTTCTACGAGTTCTACAACCTGGGTGCCGGTGATCCCATCCCGGTCTCCGCGTCCAACGGCAAGAACTCCGGCGACCTTCTAGACGCGGTCGTCGAACGGATTCCGGCGGCGCCGGTCGAGGCGACCAAGGCTCTGCATGTCGCGGTGATCGGGAGGCCAAACGTCGGGAAATCGTCGTTCGTGAATCGCCTCTTGGGAGAGGATCGGCTCGTCGTTTCGGACGAGGCGGGGACCACACGGGATGCGATCGACACCCCAATGCAGTATCACGGACGAACGGTAGTGTTCATCGACACGGCGGGACTGCGCCGGCAGTCGCGCATCGATGACGGCGTGGAGTTCTATTCCTCGCTCCGGTCGCGCCGAGCGATCGATCGCGCGGACATCTGCATGCTGATGATCGACGCCGTCGAGGGACTGCACAACCAGGATCTGAAGATCGCGACGCTGGCATGGGAAGCCGGTCGCGGGCTCATCATGATCGTGAACAAGTGGGACCTGAAGGAAAAGGACGACAAGAGCGCGGCCAATTTCCAGAAGGAGTGCGTCGAGAAGGCGCCCTATCTCCGCTTCGTCCCCTTCGTGTTCACGTCGGCACTGACGGGGCAGCGCGTGACGAAGACGCTCGACATTCTGCTCGAGGTCGAGTCGGAGCGCTCGAAGCGGATCACCACCGCCCAGGTCAACAAGCGGCTCGAGGAGCTGGTCGCGCGCCGCCAGCCGCCCCAGGCAGCGGGGCGGGAGGTCAAGCTTTCGTACGCCACCCAGGTCGAGGTGGCACCTCCGACCTTCGCAGTCTTCGGCAACCATCCCGAGCTGCTGCAGGAGCATTACGTCCGATATCTCCACAACGGCTTCCGTGAGTCATGGGGATTCACGGGCAACCCGGTTCGCATTCTGCTCAAGCGAAAGGCTGCCTGATGCATCCAGGCGTGTGGCTCGGGGTGGCGTACGTCCTCGGCTCCATACCGGCTGCATACATCGCTGGCAAGCTGGCACGAGGCATCGATCTGCGGGAGCACGGCTCCGGGAATCTTGGCGCCACGAATGCGTACCGCGTGCTCGGCGCGAGGATAGCGTCGGTCGTGATGGCGTTCGATGCGGCGAAGGGCGCCGTGCCCGTGCTGCTCTTCCCGCGCCTGACGGAGACGGCATACCCGGACCTGTGGGCGATCGGCTACGGCCTGGCGGCGATAGTCGGTCACGTGCGTCCGGTGTTTCTCCTGTGGAAGGGGGGAGGGAAGGGGGTCGCGACTGCAACCGGGGTCTTCCTCGGTCTGGCCTGGCTACCCACTCTTCTGTCGTTCGCGGTGTGGCTCGCCGTGGTGTTCAGCTCCGGATACGTGTCGCTCGCATCGCTCTGCGCCGCCATTGTGCTACCGGTCGCGCTGGCGTTTACCGAAGGCGTTCGAAGTCCCCATTTCATGGTGGCGGTATCGGTGAGCGTGTTCGTCTTCTGGTCGCACCGGGCGAACATCGGCCGCCTGCGCACGGGCGGCGAGCACCGGTTCGGCTCGAAGCACCCGGAGAAGTCACCCCCCGACACTGCTTCGCCCGCGTGGGAGCGGGGAGCGTCATCTCCGGCTCCGCCGGCGAGGAGCGACGCCGGGAGCGCGCCGAGCTGATGCGATGCGCGGTCGTCGGGGCAGGGGCCTGGGGTACCGCTCTCGCGGACGTGCTGGCGCGAAACGGACATGAGACGATCGTCTGGGCGCGCGAGGAAGATGTCGCCGCCAGCATCAATGAGTCTCGCGAGAACCGGAGATTTCTTGCGGGCGCCACGCTTTCACCATCGCTTCGCGCCACCCCCGACCTGGGCATTGCGCTGCGTGGAAGGCCGGAGCTCGTCGTCTTCGCGCCGCCGTCGCAGGTTCTCCGCCGCATCGTCGTCGAGGCGCGGCGATATCTCGACGAGATGCCCGTGGCGGTCATCGCGAGCAAGGGCATCGAGCTCGAGTCCTTCGCCCTGATGACGACGATCGTCGAGGAGGAGCTCGCGGGCGCCGCTGTCGTCGCCCTTTCCGGTCCGAGCTTCGCCGCCGAGGTGGCCGCCCGCCAGC
>JBGTMW010000502.1:0-4897 GCA_041743365.1 Gemmatimonadaceae bacterium | reverse complement strand
GTGGCGGTGACCCACGGTGGATTCCGCCGGCTCGTCGCGCGCGGTCTCGAGGCGCACGGATGGCGCGCCGGTCCCGAGCGGCGCAGCTACGCGAACTGGAGTATCTGGTCGTACTCGCGCGACGGAGCACGGTGAGCATGTGGATGGCTTAACTTCACGAAGGATACCCGTGGAGGTCCAATGTGGCCGCGACTCGCCCTGAATGAATGGCAGGAGACCCAGGTCGCCCTTCAGCTACGGACGCAGATCGTCGGCAAGACGAGGCTGGCGCTCGCGCCGATGCAGAACCATTGGTGGCACACCGTGCTCTACGTGACCGCACGCGGGCTGGGCACTTCGCTCATCCCGAATGGGACACGCGGCGTCGAGATCGACTTCGATCTCATCGATCATGAGCTCGTTGTCCGCACCAGTGACGGTGAGATTCGGACGATGCCTCTTCGGACGCAGTCGATTGCCGAGTTCTTCCGGAGCTATGTCGAGCTGCTTCGCTCGGTGGATGTGCATGTTCAGATCTGGCCGGTCCCGGTCGAGATGGCGGAGCGGATCCCGTTCCTCGAGGATTCCGGCCATGCAGCCTATGATCGACCGAGCGTCGAGCGGTTCTTCGACGTGCTGCGTCAGGCCGATCGCGTCCTCAAGGAGCATCGCAGTCGTTTCCTCGGGAAGTCGAGCCCCTCGCATTTCTGGTGGGGTGCCTTCGACCTCGCCTGTACCAGATTCTCCGGTCGAGGAGCGCCGCAGCACCCCGGCGGGATTCCCAACCTCGCTGATTCCGTGACTCGCGAGGCGTACTCGCACGAATGCATCAGCGCTGGATGGTGGCCGGGCACACCGGGGGGACCCGTTCAGGACGCAGCCTTCTATGCGTATGCCTACCCGGAGCCGGCGGGTTGTGCAGAGGCAACGGTACGTCCGTCCGCTGCGCGCTACGAACAGTCCCTGCATGAGTGGATTCTTCCGTATGAGGAGGTCGCGCGGGCGGGTGACCCCGATGCGATGGTGCACGAATTCCTCCAGTCGACGTATGACATCGCATCAAGGCTGGGATCGTGGAGCGACGATCTCGTCCGCGCGCCAGGCAACCGGAGTACGGCTCACCGGGAACCCAAGTCATGACAATGACAGGAGGAGTGATGAGGAGATCGCAAGGATCCTGGCTCCGTGTGATAGTCGTCGCGCTCGTGATCGGGTGCGACTCGAGCACTGAGGAGAGAGACTAGCCCGGCTGCGCGGACGCGGGACTCCCCGAAGTCACCCGCTCGAGAATGCGCTCGCCCCCATAGGCACCGAGTGCCGCGGTGAGCATCACTCCCATCCATGTCCCGGCGTCGTCGAGGTGAAGGCCGAGCCAGTCGAGCCCCAGCGCCATGGCAACGGCGAAGAGGAAGCCGAATGGCGCATCTCGCAGGATCGCCGTACCGATGCTGCTCGGCTTCCGAAGATCAGCGTAGCGACGAGCACGCAGGGCCCAGCAGGGAAGCGGCGCATGAGTGAGTCTTCTCCGTCACGGTGGATCGACCGGCTACTAATAAGGATCACGAGCGCACCGCGCCAGAGCATGCGCGTTCCGTGAGCGCGGGGTCGCGTATGATTAGAGCGCGCTTATCGGGCGGACGTGGATCCGGGAATACCGCTACGGGCGGACTAGGCCAGGGGACCCACCTTCCATGCGAGGAATCACCGCCGCACCCGCAGCAGGAGCTCGGCATCGTCACGGCTCTTCATGACGAGCCGATAATCTCCCGGCGGCAGTGACACGTCGTAGTCGTACGTCTCGCCCGGCGCGATGTTCAGCACCGCCGGACGAACGGTAGACTGCTCCCGCGGCAGGTCGGCGCCATCCTTCGCGATGGCACGCCACGACAGCACCAATGTCTCGGAGCGCAGCGTCAGCTCCGCATCGTCCTCGATGCTGATGTTGATGAAGCGAAGTCGATGAGGCACATCCGCGGCCAGCGTCAGCGGCAGCGGGGCTGCGCTCCCGTTTAGCCCAGTTCGCGCACCGGGACCGCGCCCCAGCTGGCTGATGAGGAAGATGTGATCGGTCGTTGGCTGCCACCGCTCACCGGGCGGCAGGACGATCAGCGGACCGTGGAGGCCGAGCGCCATCTGCCGCATGTCGTCTGCATGCGCATGGAAGATGAACGTGCCGGCTCGCGGCGGCGTCATGTGCACGACGAAGGAATCGGCGGGCGCGATGAGCGGGGCAAGCTTCGCGCTGTCACCGCTCCAGCCGGCGACACCATCGTAATAGCTGTCCAGCTCTATGCCGTGCCAGTGAACGGCGGTCGCGATCGAAAGCCGGTTGACGAGGGTGATCTGGGTGCGCTCGCCGCGCGTGAGGATCAGGGGACGCGCCGGAATCTCGACGGAGTCGCGCGACGGATCCCGCCCATCCGATGCGATGTAGCTGAAGCCGGGCTCCCGACCATAATGGCCGGCCTTCTCGTTCACGACGATACGGAGCCGCCGCTGCGCCGCCGGAGTGGTTGGTCGTACGACGGACTCATCGCTGCGCGCGCGAACGCGGATGCCGAGGATGAGGCCGGACATGTCCTGCTCCACGTGATGCGCGCCGTCGTGGACCGGCGGTGTCTGCGGCGGCCGCTGGCCGATCAGGTTGTATCGCCGGCGCCACGTGGTGTGCAGCGCATCGTGGCAGTGAAAGAGCCAGTTCCCGGCACGCTCGGCGGTCCACGTCATGGAGAAGGTGCCGCGATAGGGCACGGACTCGGTTACGACCGTCGGGCGTTCGCCGGTCATCATCGTGTCGGCGGTCCAGCTTCCACGTGCGTCGATGCGGAAATAGAACCCGTGCAGATGCATCGGATGCCGTCCCCGCGTGCCGTTGATCACGCGCCAGTGCACGGAGTCGCCGACGCTCATGCCGAGCCGCTCAGTGTTCGGCCACGACTTCCCGTTGATCGCGAGGACGAACTGCCCCGGCATAGGGGGCCAGATGCTCATGACGAAGATCCGGTCGGGACGCGGCGTCGCACCATCCACGATCAGTGCGCCGAGGAGCTGGTTGCCCGTGCCGAGCAGGTGCAGCGAATCGCCGACGATGGTGGCGCCGCCGTACGCATAGGTGCCGGGCGCTCCGGCGGTGAAGTGGGCACGCCCCGTCGCGCCTGGCGCGATTCGCACGGTGTCCGTCGACAAGCCGAAGATGAGCAGCGTGTCGGGCAGCGCGTTCCGGATGCCGACCTCGACACGCGTTCCGGTGCGTACACGAATCAGCGGTCCCGGAATGCGCGGCGCGACACCCTCTTCGCCAAAGGCCTCGATGTCGAGCGATGGTCCATCATCGGCTTCCGGGTGCCAACGAGCCGGCTGTGCGACGAGCTGCAGTGCGAGGATGCCGTCGCGCAGCACTCCGGCCGGCGCGGTGTTGGGATTCGCGGCGGCCACGGGCGGGGCGGCACGGGCGGACAGTATGGCCGGAGGCGCGCCGACAGATTGCGACACGACGATCGAGAGACCAAGCGGCAGCGCCACCAGCAGGAAGGAACCGGCTCTCATGTCGCCTCTGTTGTCGTCGCGCGGGCCCGAGCTCCATC
Organism: Gemmatimonadaceae bacterium; assembly: GCA_041743365.1. Classification (GTDB taxonomy): domain Bacteria; phylum Gemmatimonadota; class Gemmatimonadetes; order Gemmatimonadales; family Gemmatimonadaceae; genus JANPKQ01. The sequence continues at coordinate 1,334 of JBGTMW010000502.1, read as the reverse complement.
CACGGGATGCGGCACAAGGCCGGTTAATTCCAGCCGCGTGCGCCGTGCAACATGTCGCCCGGGCGCTGCGACCGACAGGGGAACTCAGCCAGAGCGCCACCCCATGCGGCCGGGTCTCACCGGTCGGTAGGAAGTAGCAACGCTTCTCGCGAAGCGGCCATCCCGTCAACGCCGGCGCCCACCAACACATGCGCGACCGGTCGCCCTACCTGACCGGCCGCGCATGTGTGGGTCAGTGCGTCAGAAATGTCCCCTCGCGCTCGGGAAGTTGGGACATGGTCGCGGAGCCGACCCGCCTTCGTAGGTGATGCACCGGTTCTCGGTGAAGGCGTTCGCGCCCGGTGCCGACGCATCGCGTATGTCGACGCCCACCGGCGTCCCAGCCGTGACGGCCACCTGGACCGGGGGGTTGCCCGCTATGACGTTCCAGCGAATCACGTTCCCCGTCGTCAGCGGATACAGCAGAATGCCGTTGATGTTGCCGCCGATGCTGTTCTCCTCGATGGTGTTGTCGCGACTCGTTCCGACAAGGCCTACGCCGAAGTCGTTCGGAGTACCAAGCGGCGGTCCGGTCGCAACCGATCCGTTTCCGTAGAAGTGGTTCCGGCGGACGCGGTTGGCGTTGCTGTTCGTGACGCAGTTGCCACCGCACGGTGCCCCGCCCGAGGCGCTGCCGTTGCGAACGGCGACGTTCTCGCTGATGTAGTTCTCGTTCGACAGCCCCATGAAGATGCCGCTGTAGCAGTTGAAATGGACGGTCACGTTCTCGACGATGGCGCGATCAGTATTGAACAGGAAGATGCCGTGGCGTCGGAAGGTCTGGACCATTCCCGGGCCGCGAATCCGGACGTGGTCGAACCCCGCCGTGGAGATGCCATCGTACGGGAACGGCCCCGGGTTGGGGAACGCGCCCGTTGCCGGCGACGCCGCACAGACTGCGGGCGGGACGGCGGCGCCGGACATCGTGAATCCGTTGAGAAAGAGGGTGATGTTGTCCCTCCCGAACTGGATGCACGGTCCCGTGGTGTTCACGCACTGAACGTCGCAGGAGAGTCTGGTGTTCTCCGTGATTACCACCGTCGCCGGGATCACGCCACACACTTCCTGCTTGAAAGCCGAAACGCTCGCGAGCGGTGCTTCCATCCCGGCGAGCGTCGCACCGTCGCTCGAAACCGGCGTACCCGAGTCCTTGCAGGCCAGTGCAGTCAGTGTGATCGCGATTGCGCAGGCCGAGAGCATGGTCCAGTCTTGCGTTGTCGTCCGCATATGCAGCCTCCATGGGCGTGGATCACAAGCATGCAGCCGCCCGGAGAGGTCCGTCAAGAAGGTGTCAC
>JBGTMW010000501.1:0-3645 GCA_041743365.1 Gemmatimonadaceae bacterium | reverse complement strand
GCCTTCTCCGCAGTCGCGGCCATCTGGTCGGCAACGATGCGAAGAAGCCCGCGCTGCTCTCCCCCGAAGCCGCCGGCATCGGCGAAGTAGAAGGTCACCGCCCCGAGCACGCGCGTGCGAGTCTGGAGCGGGAGAGCGACTATCGCGCGGAATCCGAGCTCCTCGGCCACCTCCTGCCAGTCCTCGAGGCCCGGATCCGCGAACACGTCGGGAATCTGGATCGCGCGCCTCTCCCCGGCGGCCGACCCGCTCGGGCCGAAACCGAGCCTCACGCGCATGTCCCCGAGCCAGGGCCGGTAGCGCGCCGGCCAGTTGTATGCGGCCACCAGCCGCATCAGCTCGGATGCCCCATCCACGAGGTAGACCGACGCGAAGGTCGCCCCCACTACCGGACTCACCCTGTCGAGCGCGAACTGGAAGACTTCCTGCGGCCTGTCTGCCGTGAGAAAGGCGTGCGCGATCTCGCGAACCGCCATGAGCTCACGGAGCGCCGTATCGCCCTCCGCGGGTCCGCCGGCTGCCCTGCCGGGCTCGGTGGATGTCGGGACGGAGGGAAAGCGGAGCGCGGGCGCAGGGTGGCCAGCCACGTCGTCGGACTGCCCGCGCTCATCCATGCTAGTGTACTCCGCTCATGAGCCGGCGTATCGGCTTGATCAGCAGAGCGAGCAGGACACCGCCGCCGAGCGTGAACATTGTCACGCGCCCGAAGAGATCCGGCAGGGGCAGCGTCTCGAACTGTCCCGCGACCCGGCCGGCGATGAGGTTGCCGAGCGAGATGGACATGAACCACACGCCCATCATCTGGCCGACCATGCGCTGCGGCGCCAGCTTCGTCACCGTGCTGAGCCCCACGGGGCTGAGGCAGAGCTCCCCGATCGTATGGAGAAGGTAGGTGAGCACGAGCCACATCGGGCTGACGAGCACACCGGCCTGGCTCCGCTGCGCCGCCACGATCATCACGGCGAACCCGAGCCCGAGGAAGATCAGGCCGAGGGTGAACTTCCCGGGACTGGACGGCTCCTTCGACCGGCGCGCGAGCACCACCCAGATCCACGCGAACACCGGCGCGAGCATGATGATGAAGCCGGCATTCACCGACTGGAGGAAGCTCGCCGGCATCTCCCACCCGCCGATGTTCCGATTCGTAAGGCGCTCCGCCACCAGGTTGAGCGATGAGCCAGCCTGCTCGAAGCCCGACCAGAAGAGCGCCGAGAAGACGAACAGCACGAAGATCGCCGAGACGCGCTTGCGCTCCGTCGCGTCGAGGCCGCCCGCAAAGAACATGTAGGCGAAGTACAGCACAGCCATCCCGACGATGATCACGCCCGTCGCATCGGCGGCGGCCTCGATCGAAATGTCCATCGCCCCGCTCGCGCGCAGCGCCAGAATCGCCACGATGATCGCGATCGCTCCGCCCACGGCGTACATGAAACGACGCATCGAGACCGACCGGATCGCGGGATCGCGCCCCGAGTCGGCAAGCGCGCCCGCGGTTCCGAGATACTTCCCGCCAAGGCTGTACTGAATGAGTCCGAGTACCATGCCCACGCCTGCAGCGGCGAACCCGAGGTGCCAGTTGACCTGCTCGCCGAGGTACCCGCAGACGAACGGCGCCACGAATGCGCCGAGGTTGATCCCCATGTAGAACACCGAGAAGCCGGCATCCCGGCGCGCGCCGCCCTCGGGGTAGAGCTCTCCGACCATCGTGCTGATGTTCGGCTTCAGCATGCCCGTGCCGAGCACGATAAGCACGAGGCCGAGGAAGAAGGTCGTAGTGTTCTCGATCGCCAGGCTGAAGTGACCTGCAGCAATGATCACTCCTCCAACGAACACGGCTCTCCTCTGTCCGATCAACCGGTCGGCGATCCAGCCACCCGGCAGCGCAAGGAGGTAGACTCCCGCTACGTAGAGCCCGTAGATCGCGCCAGCCTTGGATGCATCGTAGGCGAGACCGCCATCGGCGACCGCGGCGGTCATGTAGAGGATGAGGATCGCCCTCATCCCGTAATAGCTGAACCGCTCGAAGAACTCGGTGAAGAAGAGGGTGGCCAGACCGCGCGGGTGTCCAAAGAAGCTCGTGTCGTCCGTGACTGCGAAGTTCGGGTGACGACCGGGCGGCCCTCCCGCTGCTGCGGTTGCTGAAGCCGACGCAAACTCGCTGGTGGGATCTTTCGGCATGTGCCTGTGGAAGTCTGGTGGGCGTGCGACGAACGACGAAGGGAATCGTTGTCACCGTCGCTGGCGACGGGGGTGCTTCAGGTCGATCAGGCGAAGCTGCCCGGTGCAGGCAGCGCGAAAAATGCCGGCGAGCCCGGTTGGGCGCCACCCCGAAAGCTCAAGCCGCGAGCAGTCGCTCGAGTCGAACGAGCCAGGGGCTCAGCGATGGATCCCGACCCGTAGCCCCCTTCACGACCTCGGCCGAGCTCTCTCCACAGGCGGGGAGGAACACGTTCTGCACCAGCCACGGACCTGCGCGCGGGTTCCGGTACCAGTCCACGTCGAACCTCTCGACAAGCTCGTCCGCCAGGACGGAGGCACCCTGCCACGCCCGCAGTCGCGCACACGGATGCATGAGCGCGGGCGCCTTCAGGACAGCGTCCGACTCGTGCGGGGGGATGCCCATGGCACCGCCGACGATCTCCACGTAGAGCTGCTGTCGCGCCCCGGCGGCGAGCTCGGAGTCGATCGATTCGACGTGCCACATGTAGGTGGCGCACTCGTGCCGCAGCTCGTGCAGCGCGGCGAGCGCTGCGACCCTGACCACCTTCCCCGCCTCGCTTCTCCCCACCCCGGCGTAGCGCATGAGCCATTCGTCGTCGAGCATGACCATTCCGAGTGTCAGCGCGGCGATCTCGCCCGCTCCGCGGTCACACAGCCATCGGAACTCGAAGTGCGCATCGCCCTGGACGTGCACCAGCGCCAGGCCGTGACCCAGCGCACGAAGCGACTCCCTGCTCGGTGCGAATCCCCCTTCCGCTCCGAGCACGACGTGGACTTCGCGAGGAACATCCACCGCGACGCACGCCGCGTCGGGCGCCCCCCGCTGCATCGCGAGCTCGATGCGCAGTCGGCCGCCCGCATCGGGATCCAGACCCATCTCGGCTACCAGCCTTCGCATTGCGATGGATCGCATGGAGGGACGAAATGCCCCGTCGAATGCCGCCGTGTCGATCGCGGCCGGGAGGTCGGAAGGCCGGGCTTCGTTGATCGAGATCGATGCCAGTCGGTGCAGGCGATCGCCGAGGCTGTCGCGCCACGGATCAGTGCTGTGCTTCAGCGCCTCCCGCGCGGCTCCGGCAAGCGCATCGGGATCGACCGCCGAGAGACGCGCCGAGATCTCGAGCATCGTCCCGCCGATTCCTATCGCTTCGATTGCATCGCGCGCACGCTCGCCCCGCTCGACCATCGTCGGTATGAGCTCCCGCTTCGCGAGATCCGCGCGCGCGGAATCGAGGCGCAGCCGGGAAGCGCGATCGCGCTCCGAAGTGATGACCCGATGCACATCGGCGAATGGCACGCTGCGACCATCATCGGTCCGCACCATGGCAGTGCTCCGCCACCGCGATATCCAGTCGTCCAGCGGCGCGCACGCGCGCGCCACCTCGAGCTCGGCGAGCCACCCCAGCAGCAGCCGCGCGGAACGGG
>JBGTMW010000500.1:0-3421 GCA_041743365.1 Gemmatimonadaceae bacterium | reverse complement strand
GCCGCGCTCGCGGGCTGGCGCCGGCGCTGCGTCGAGGAGTTGCGGGCCTCGATCTCCGCCGCGGCCACGCTCGACGAGGTGATCAAGTGGGGCAACGTCGTCTACCTGGCGAATGGCCCGGTACTGATGGTTCGCGCCGAGGAAGAGCGGGTGCTCCTCGGCTTCTGGCGCGGCCAGCGCCTGCGTGACGTCGAGCCTCGCTTGCGCCCCGGAGGCAAGTACGAGATGGCCACGATCGAGCTGCGAGAAGGGGATCACATCGATCCGGCGACCGTGCGGCGCCTGGTACGCGATGCAGTGAAGCTCAACAAGCGGGTCGGCGACCCGACACGGGTCGTGCCGTGAGCATGCGGCAGGGGCGATCGCACCCGGCAAGACGCCTGGAAGGACAGTCCCGCGTCAGCGATCGTGAGGAGAACGAACCAACGCTGCCGCCCTCCACGCCGTAGATTTCCGGATCCCATTCGCTGAATCCCCGGAGCTCCCTCCTCACTCTCCGACATGTGACTCCTTCCCGTAGTCCCCGCGCATCCCTCGTCCGCGCCACATTGCTGGCGCTCGCCGTTCTTGCACGCGTGAGCGCGCTCGAGGGCCAGGCGCCTGCCCGCACACCCTTCGACGCCCTGAAATTCCGCGAGATCGGCCCCGCCGTCATGTCCGGCCGCATCCACGACGTCGCGATCGACCCGCGGAATCCGGCCATCCTATATGTAGGCACGGCGTCGGGCGGGATCTGGAAATCCACCAACAAGGGCACGACCTGGAAGGACATCTTCGTCCAGCAGCCGGACAACACCTTCGGCGCCCTGGCGATCTTCGAGGGCGATTCGCGCATCATCTGGGCGGGCACGGGCGAGCAGAACAACCGCCAGAGCTCCTCCTGGGGCGGCGGCGTCTATCGCAGCACCGACGCCGGCGAGACGTGGACCCACGTCGGCCTGAAGGAGACGCGCGCCATCGGCCGCGTCGTGCTGCATCCCACCGATCCGACCGTCGCGTACATCGCCGCGGTCGGGAATCTCTGGCGCGGGAACCTCGAGCGCGGTGTCTTCAGGACGACCGATGCGGGACGCACGTGGATGAAGACGCTCTACGTGGACACGCTCACGGGCGCGACGGACATCGTCATGGATCCCCGCAACCCCAACCTGCTGTACGCCGCCACCTACCAGCGGCTGCGCAAGGCGTACGGGTTCAACGGCGGCGGGCCGGGCAGCGCGATCTGGCGGAGCACCGACGCCGGCGTGACGTGGGCGAAGCTAGCGAACGGCATCCCTGCCGGCGACAAGGGTCGCATCGGCCTTGCGATCTCGCAGTCCAACCCGCGCGTTCTGGTCGCGACGATCGAGCATCCGGATTCGGGCGGCACCTACCGCACCGAGGACGGCGGCGAAAGCTGGAAGCGAATGAGCGCGACCAATCCCCGGCCGATGTACTACAGCAAGCCGACGATCGATCCGCGGAACGATCGGCGCATCTATCTTCCCGGCGTCACCATCGTTCGCAGCGAGGATGGCGGCGCGACCTTCATCGCCGAGCCGAGCTCGCCGACCTACGACATCGGGCTCAAGACCGATCATCACGTGCTGCGCGTCGATCCGGCGAACTCCGACCACATCTACGTCGCCGGTGACGGCGGTCTGCACGAGAGCTTCGACATGGGGAAGACCTGGATCCGCTACACGAACATCCCGGTCTCCCAGATCTATCGCATCGCGGTGGACGATCGCGACCCGTACCAGGTCTACATCGGCCTGCAGGACAATCACTCCTTCATGGGCCCGAGCGCGACCCGCCACTGGATGGGCATCGTCGGCGCGGACTGGGTGGAGATCGGCTACAGCGACGGCACCGGGAAGGCGGTGGACAAGACCGACCAGCGAAAGGTCTACTCCTCCTCCAGCAACGGAAATCTCTCGCTCGTCGATCCCGTGACGGGTGACATGCTCCCCATCACGCCGCGCGCGCCCGCGGGCGAGCCGGCGTACCGCTTCGACTGGGACGCCCCGGTCATGGCCTCGAAGCACACTTCCGGCACGGTCTACCTGGGCGGCAACCGGCTCTTCACGTCGAAGGACTTCGGCTCGACCTGGACGCGCAGCAAGGACCTCACGCGCGCGATCAACCGCGACACCATGGTGATGATGGGCGTCCGGAACAGCGACATCCGCCTCTCCCGCAACGACGGCGTCAACTTCAGCGAGATCTCGAATTTTGCCGAGTCGCCGATCGATCCGAGAGTGCTGTGGGTGGGGACGGATGATGGGAACGTCCAGGTCACCACAGACGGCGGCACGACATGGAATGAGGTGAGCGGTGCGATCGCCGGCGTGCGCAGCGGAACCTTCGTCGGCGACATCGTCGCGTCGTCGGCATCACGTGCAACGGCCTACGTGTCCTTCGATGCGCATCGCGACGGCGATTTCGCGCCCTACCTGTACAGGACCACCGATTTCGGAAAGACATGGACGTCGGTGACATCGGGTCTGCCATCGGATGACGCATCCATTCGTGGCCTTGCCGAGTTTCCGGGGAAGCCCGGCGTGCTGTTCGCGGGCACCGAGCGCGCGATGTTCGTCACCCACGACGGCGGCACGAGCTGGAAGAAGCTCACCGCCAACCTGCCGACGACGCGCTACGACGACATCGTCGTCCATCCACGCACGAAGGACCTCGTCCTCGGTACCCACGGCCGGAGCGTGTGGATTCTCGACGATGCGTCGCCGATAGCCGAGTGGACGCCCGCGATCGCGGCGAAGCGCGCGCATCTCTTCGTGGTACCGCGCGCGACGCTGATGCTGTACTGGGGCGACATCTCGAACATGGGGCACTTCTTCTTCCAGGGGGAGAATCCCGCGGAGGGCGCGACGTTCACCTATCACCTCGCGCAGCCGGCGCAGCAGGTGAAGTTCGTCGTAACCAATGCTGCGGGGAGGAGGATCCGCGAGGTCACGGGGCCGACGACGGCGGGGTCGATGCACCGCGTGCACTGGGACCTTCGCTTTCCGCCCCCGCCCCCCGGTGCCGGCGGTCGTGGAGGTGGCGGAGGTGGCATGGAGGAGGAAGAGGGCGCTGGTGGCGGTCGCGGGCAGGGCAGAGGTGTCCAGCTTCCGATTCCATCGCGCGAGATAAGCCCGCGCGCGCCCGCCGTCGCGCCGGGGACGTTCAAGGTCGCGCTCGAGGTCGACGGCACCGTGGTCGAATCGCGGACGTTCGAGGTGCGCGCCGATCCCGCGCTGCCGTACACACTCGCACAGCACAGGGCACGTGAGGCGTTCGTGATGGAGGCGATGGACGTCGTGGCGAAAGTCGACTCGCTGGCGACGAGTCTTCGTGCACGGCGTGAGGCGGCGACGGGCGAGGAAGCGACGCGGCTCCAGGCTCTCGAGACCAGGCTGGTGGGCGCGCCCCCCGCTCAGGG
>JBGTMW010000499.1:0-7334 GCA_041743365.1 Gemmatimonadaceae bacterium | reverse complement strand
ATCTCAGGCGCGCCGCGAGGGCGCGTTTCGCCGTCCCCGTTCAGCCCCCGGCGCACCGGAGGCTGAACCGCTCGACTTCAGATTCGACTCCGGACAGGGCAGTCATGAGCGACGCCGTTTCACAGACCATCGCGTACTTCTCCATGGAGATCTGCCTCGAACAGGCGATCCCCACGTACAGCGGCGGCCTTGGCGTGCTCGCCGGCGACACCCTTCGCTCCGCTGCAGACCTCGGCGTCGAGATGGTCGGTGTCACCCTCGCTCACCGGAAGGGATACTTCGTCCAGCACCTCGACGCCTCGGGCAACCAGTCCGAGAGCGACGCGACCTGGCGTCCGGAGGACCGCCTGGAGCCGGTCGACGCGATCGTGACGGTGGAGATCGAGGGACGTGAGGTGAAGGTGCGCGCCTGGAGGTATCGGGTTCGCGGTGTCTCGGGCCACGAGGTGCCGGTCTACCTCCTGGATACGGCGCTTCCGGAGAACGCTGAAGCGGACAGGGGGATAACCGACACCCTCTACGGCGGCGACAGCGCGTATCGACTGAGGCAGGAGATAGTCCTCGGCGTCGGCGGGGCGGAGATGCTTCGTGCACTCGGCCATGGCAGCAGCGGGCGCCTCATCCATCACATCAACGAAGGGCATGCAGCTCTTCTCACCCTCGCGCTCCTCGAGCGCCAGCTCGGGGATCGCGGCTCGTGGGACCTCAACGAAGGGGACATTGAGGCCGTTCGACGCCAGTGCATCTTCACGACGCACACGCCGGTTCCAGCAGGACACGATCGCTTTCCCCTGGACGTCGCTCGCCCGCTGATCGGCGCGGCGCGGACGACGCTGCTCGAGAAGCTCCGCACGGGTGATGAGGGCGGGCTTCACATGACGCTGCTCGCCCTGCGACTGTCGAGCTACGTGAACGCGGTGGCGATGCGCCACGGTGAAGTGTCTCGCGACATGTTCCCGACGTATGCCATCGATGCCATCACGAACGGCGTACACGCCGGAACGTGGACGTCACCACCATTCCAGGAGCTCTTCGACCGGCACATTCCGCGTTGGCGGTACGACAACTTGTTCCTTCGAAACGCGATCACGATCCCGATCGAGGAGATCATGGACGCGCACGCCACCGCCAAGCGCACCCTTCTCGATGAGGTCGAGCGCCGCACGGAGGTAAAGCTCGATCGCCACGCCCTCACCATCGGCTTCGCGCGCCGCTCCACTCCGTACAAGCGCGCCGACCTGATCTTCAGCGACCCGGAGCGTCTCAAGCGGATGACGCGACGCACGGGTCCCCTCCAGATCATCTACGGTGGCAAGGCCCACCCCCGCGACGACTGGGGAAAGGCACTGATCAAGAAGATCTTCGCCGCCGCCGCCGGCCTCGAGGACTCGGTGAAGGTCGTGTATCTCGAGAACTACGACATGAACCTGGGCGGCCTGCTCACCAGCGGGTGCGACATCTGGCTGAACAACCCGATGCGCCCGCTCGAAGCATCGGGCACCAGCGGGATGAAGGCCGCGATCAACGGGGTGCCCAGCCTCAGCGTGCTCGACGGCTGGTGGGTAGAGGGCCATCTCGAGGGCGTAACCGGCTGGTCGATCGGCGACGACGACAGCCTGCCGGTCGATCCCTCCGATGACATCGCGGACCTCTACCACAAGCTCGAGCGTGTGATCCTTCCGCTGTTCTATGCGATGCCCCACCGCTTCGCGGAGGTGATGCGTGCCGCGATAGCCATCAATGGCTCCTTCTTCAACACGCAGCGGATGGTGTCGCAGTACGTCCACAACGCGTACCGCGTGGATCCGGCGTCCGGCCCGCTCGCGAAGGTCGCCGCAGTTCGCTGAAGACGGGCGCTATTCGCCTGCGGCAGGCGGCGTGGCCGGAGCCACGTCGATCTCCGTTGGAATGCGCTTCACCTCATCGACGTTGCCGCGCAGCGTCCTCATCACCGTCCGCCCCGCGACGACGGCTCCGAGAAGCAGGAGCGCGTAGAAGGTATAGAAGCGCCACCAGATCAGTGTCGCCGCGAAATACTCCACGGGGATCACGCCGCCGAGTGATGTGCGGAAGGCGACCTCGATCAGTCCACCCCCGGCCGGCGCCGGCGCTGCACCCGCCCCGTACAGCAGCGCCAGCGACCAGAGCATGAGCGGCGCGAGCGCGACGCCGGGATCGTAGGAGAAGACCAGCACCGGAAGCACCGTCAGTCGCGCGAGCACGTGCAGCGCCGACAGGCCCATGGCCCACCCGATCAGCTTCCGGTTGGCCGAGCGCACCGTTGCCAGCCGCTCGCCGAGATGGTGGAACCCGATCTGCGCACGACCCCACCTGCCCGCATTGAGCCCGATCGCCCGCGCCCAGCGCGGAGGCGGACCGGTCGCCTTTCTGGCCAGGGCAAGCCCGAAGTAACCCACCGCAATCACGAACGCCGAGTACAGCAGCGCCACCGAGAGGACACCGCCGACGATCTTCCCCGCATCCTGGAAGACGAGCGAGAGCGCGATGGCGATCACCACGACCGACAACATCTCGAGGAACAGTTCCGTGAAGAGCAGCAGGATCGCCGCCGTCGGGCGCATCCTCCCTTCCGACAGGATCAGGAATCGGGCAGGCTCGCTTCCCGAGCGCGACGGCGTGATGCCACCGCCGAAGTCGCCGCCGAGATTGGTGCGGAGGGAACCCCACATCGAGAACGGGATGCGGAGGCCGAGCGCGCTGTAGTACAGCTTGAGCACACGGGCGCCGACTTCCACCGTCATCACACCGACGGCGAGGAGATGCCCGGTCAGCGGAAGCGCCGCAAGACTACCGGCGGTGGACCAGCTTTCCAGCACAAGATAGACCGATACTCCGAGCGCCGCGGCGAACGAGAGCACCGTGAGTAGCCAACGCTTCCAGGTCATTCCGCTCGGTTGGGGTAGAATGAAAAGGACGCGTGGTGTGGCGCGTCCGTTTCAGGCTGGATCGGGATCGCCCAATCTCATCGCGTCAAACCGCGCGAGGCAAGCGAGGTCAACCCGGACCCGCTTCCGGTCGTATCTTGCGCGCATACAGCTCGATCCATGGCGCCCGCTCCGGCCCGCGCACGGCGGACACGATCCTCAGCAGCGCCTTCACGCCGCGTTCCTCCGCGGCGGCCCATCGACGTGTCCAGCGGTCGGCGATGGGGACGAGAGTATCGCCACGGCTGTGGATCACCTCGAAGCCGGTCGCGTTCAACAGCCGGGTCAACGCCTCGACACCGAAGCCGAGGCGGTACGGAAAGCCGAGCAGGTTGTTGTGCGCCAGCAGGGCCGTGACGAAGGGCGCGTAGTGGCCCGCGAGTCGGGAGCGAAGCGAAGCGTAGAATTCGCCGTTGGGGACTCGCACCGCGATGATGCCTCCGGTTGCGAGCAGGGAGTGCGCCGCGATCGCTGCCCGCCGAGGTTCGGGAAGCTGGTCGAAGCAGTTCCAGATCGCGACCAGGTCGACCGTGCGCATCCCCGCGAATGACTCGAGATCGCCGATCGTGACGCGAAACCCCTTACGTCGCGCGAAGGAGCTCGCTGATTCGTTGACATCGAGCCCCTCGAAGTCGAGATGATGCTCACGCGCCGCGGCGAGGAATCCGCCGACGTAGCTCCCTACCTCCACACCGGTGCCGCGCTTACCGAGGACGCGGCCGAGGCGCCGCGCCTGCGCACGGTACGCATCGCGCTGTGTCGCGAAGAGCGACTCGAGCACGTCGACACCGGCGGACTCGTCTTCGTAGACGCCGGTCAGCTCATGGGCACGCTCGCGCGGGTTGCGATACACCAGCCTGCAGGTGCGGCACTGCACGACGCGCAGGGGCGTGCGCTGGGAGAATGCCACGCGGTCGGTCAGGTGCTCGGGCGGAGTGCGAGGGTCGAGCCGGCGCGTGTGAAACTGCCAGAGCGCCTCTACCTCGGCCTTCATTGCTTCGGCGTCCGCGATCTCCACGCTGTCGGTGCCCGAGCAGACGGGGCAGGCGGTGAGCTCGAGCGCAGGGGATCGCGACATCGCGTTGGAGAGGGCACCTCGTGTGCCACGCGCAACGGGACCGAGCCATTGCCCACGCGCGAGCCGACCGCGACGTTTACGTCAAATGCCTCGGTTCCTTCATGCTGTCGTCGCATTGGTGGTCCTGTTCGCCGTCGCCTGTTCGAGTGGCGTGCGGCCAACCGGCCCCGTGCGGCCAACGCCACCGCCACCGCCACCGCCACCCTCCGAGCCGGCCGTCGAGGGACGCGCGCTCTGGGTCAGCCGATTCGAGTACGACTCGCCAGAGAAGATCCGGCACATCATGCAGCGCGCCGGAACCGCCAACTTCAACATCGTGTACTTCCAGGCGCGCGGGGCCGCCGACGCCATCTACCGGTCGAGCATCGAGCCGTGCGCCACGGTCCTGTGCGGCCGGCTCGGCGGAACGCCTTCATACGATCCCCTCGAGGTCGCGGTGCGCGCCGCGCACGACAACGGGATCGAGCTGCATGCCTGGCTGAATGCGCTCACGGGACTCTCTTCCGGAAACACCGCTTCCTGCGCATCGCTGGTCGAGTCCGAGGCGGGAAATCCCCGGCACATCCTCCTCGATCACCCCGAGTGGGCAATGGTGGACGACGCGGGCGTGCGTCAGCCCTGCCCCAACGCCGAGGAGTACGTGTGGCTCTCGCCGGCCGTTCCCGAGGTGCGCTCCCGGCTCGCGAGCGTCGCGGCGGACATCGCCCGCCGCTATGCGGTCGACGGCATCCACCTCGACCGCATCAGGTATCCCGGATCGCGCTGGTCGCACGACGCGGCGAGCCTCGCCGCCTTCGGCCGGTCGCCGGCCGGTGACCCCGGGGGCTGGGCCCAGTTCCGCCGGGATCTCGTCTCCCTCACCGTTCGCGAGACCTTCGACAGCGTGCGAGCTGTGCGCGATCGCATTCCGCTGTCGGTCGCGGCATGGGGAATCTACGAGGACAAGTGGGGCTGGAACTCCTCGAGAGGCTACGCCCAGTACCTCCAGGACCCTCACGCATGGGCGGCCGGTGGCTTTCTCGATGTCTCGGCGCCCATGACATACTACACGATCACCCCGCAGCTCTGCGCCTTCGCGGACTGGGCCTGTCTTCTCGACGACCACCTCGCGTCGTATCGCGCCGCGGGACGTCACCTCTTCATGGGAATCCCGGCCAACAAGGGGGCAGCCGAGGTGATCCGTCAGATCAACCTCGGGCGGTCGAGGGGAGCCCAGGGCTTCTCGGTCTACTCCTTCAGCTCGGCCGAAGCGGCGGGGTTGTTCGAGCAGCTTCCGCTGACGGTTCTCTCCCGGAAGGCCGCGGTCCCGGCCATTACATGGCGCTAGTGATCGCTGGCAGCGACAGTGTAGCAGCGGTTTCGACTCGTCCCGGTTCGGATCCTCCGATGCCAGACGCGAACACCAGGATCACACAGGATCAACAACGATGGAAGAACGATTCAGCGGATGAACCGGATCAGGCGGATTAAACCCGCCCGACGGGAGAACAACAGCACGATGCCTGACCGGAGCGATGATGGTGGACTCAGGTCGGACCAGATCCGCATGATCCGTTGAAATCCGTTCAATCGTTCTTCCATCGTTGTTGGAGTTGCCGTTGCCGGTGGCTTCGTCGCTGACTGCTATCCGGATCTCGCAATCAGGTCACTGGTAATCGCTGGCGTATGGACGCCATTCGCCGCGTCGAGAATTCCCCGGCTCAGCGGAGCGAGGCTCCTGGGGCGTATCGGTCGATAGCGGCTGCCCGCAACCCCGGTAGCTGATCCCGTTCAACACCAGCTCGACCTTGTTCGGGAGGGACGCTCTTCCACCCCGGTCGATGCAGGGTGATTCCTCGATGATCAGCTCGAGGTCGACACCGCCCGATGCCGCGCGATACGCGGTCTTCCCCGCCGCGGTCGTCGGCTCGGGGATCGGCAGGTACAGGGCACTTCCGCCGTCCATCGCGAAGCGGATGTGGCGTCCCGCTTCCATCTCGAGCGACCACCCCGGCTCGTATCCCACCGCGCGATAGTCCACTCCCAGGAGTCGGGCTTCGTCCCAGGGCGAGGCAACGGTCCGGCCTCGGCAGTCCGCGCGGTTTTCGCCGCTCACCGTGAGCGTCACCGTCTCGCCCCTGTGCCAGAACGTGGTGTCGCCGCGCACGTATCGCCGCCCCGATTCGGCGCCTGCACGGGGAAGGGCGAGCGTCCTGTCGGGCAGTCGCACGGTCGCCACCTGGCCGGTCTCGCGCACGCTGAACCGGTAGTCGCCGGCGCACGTGTACACCGACGTCACGTCGCCCGGGATCTCGGTCGCGGGAGTCGTTCTCGGCAGGCAGGCGGACGCGAGCAGGGCGATGCAGGCGAAGGTCGCCGCCGTGGAAAGGCGTCGGTCGCCGCGCCCTGGATGATTGCGCAACGACTGCGCCGACTCAGGGACGGCCCACGCTCCACACCTCGACGGTGTTCGCATTGAAGAGCGGGATGAGCACGCGGTCGCGCCTGACGTCGTAGCCGATGTCGGCAGGCGCGGCGACGCCGGAGACCAGCTTCCGCATCCGGCCGTTCGTGATGACGTGCACCGCCGAATCCGCCCAGCTCGACACCAGCACGCGACCATCGGGCAGGACCTCCACGCCATCGAACTGACCGGCACCGGTGACGAGAGGCATTGGCGCGGTGTCCCCGATCTTCCAGGTCAGCACACCGGGTTCCCCGAAGGGCGCGAGCACGAAGCGGTCGTTCGCCTGATCCCATGCAATGCCGTTCGGATTCCCGAGCGCGCGACCTTCGACCGCGACGCTCACGCTGGTGCCGGCGATCCTGAAGATCCGGAACCTGCCGGGCGTGGTCATGGAGCCGTCGGCGGCGATGCGAATGCCCGTGTCGGTGATGTAGAGCGCGTCGTCCGGGCCGATGGCGATGTCGTTGAGAAAGGTCGCGCCCATGCTGGTGAGGTCGACCGACCGGATCGGCTTGCCGTCGCGCTTGTTGAAGGCCCGGACGACGTCGATGTCGGTTACCCAGAGCGTATCCCCGACGATCGTCATCCCCTTCGGTGCGTGAAGCGTGACGCCCGCCGCGCCGCCCTGAACGAGGATCGTGGATCCCGTGCCGTCCGGCCGCACCGTGGCGATGTAGCCGTCCCTGTCCTTGCTCGAAGGGTTGCCGCTGATGTTCGAAACGAAGTAGAGGTCGAGATCGGCATCATGCCTCACCGACTCGGGCGTCCTGAAACCGGAGATCGTGGTGATGCGCGTAGGCACCGTGTCCGGCGCGCTGGCGCTCGCCGCGGCCGAGTCACGCAGGGCGGCCGAATCCGACGCGTC
>JBGTMW010000498.1:0-2483 GCA_041743365.1 Gemmatimonadaceae bacterium | reverse complement strand
GGATCGTAGTTGAAGTTGAAGGGATCGCGGAAGGGCGGCGCGAACATCACCGTTCCGGCGGGGCCGGTCTGGTGATGGTTGTACATGATCTGCGGATACCACTCGCGGTACATCACGCGATTCATGTTCTCCGTCTCCGGCTGGGTCGAGGCGAAGAAGTCACGGTTGTTGTCGTGGCCGATGTACTTCTGGTACAGCCTGGGAACCCCGGGCGCGTTGCTCCGCTCCTGCGGAACGGGATTCCGCATGTACCAGTCGGCCACGAGGTCGTGCCCGTCCGGATTCGCGTGGACGAACAGGATGATGACGTTGTCGAGGATCCGAAGCGTCTCGTCGTCGTTGCCGCTCACCATTTGGTAGAGCGTCTCGCCGAGCTGCTGCGCACCGAGCACCTCGGTCGCGTGCAGTCCACCGTCGATCCAGACGACTGCCTTCCCTTCCCTGGCCAGGGCACGCGCCTGGTCATCGGTCAGCCCCTGGGCGAGCGCCAGGCGGCTGGAGATCTCCTTGTAGCGCGCGAGGTTCCGGTGATTGGCGGGCGAGGTCACGATCGCCATGAGCTGGCTGCGCCCCTCGGCCGTCTTCCCTATCTCCTGGAGAACCATGCGGTCGCTCTCGGCGTCGAGCTTGCGCCAGTAGTCGGAGAGCTGCCTGTAGTTCGCGAGGTGGTAGTCATCGCCGAAGTTGAAGCCGAACTGATCCCTGGGCGTCGTCACTCGCCCGGCGTGCGGGACGGCGGACTGGGCGGCGCCAGTCGGGGCTGCAGTCCGCTGCGACTCGACGGGCGTACCGACGAGGCACATGGCGGCCAGCAGGGCCAGCGGTACTCGGTTCATCGTCTTGTGCATTGCGTGCATCCCTCGGGGGGCCTGGTGGTGGGGACGAGCGGCGAACGACATGCTTTTCGCGAGCGCGACGCGCGCGAGGAGAGTGAGAAGACTAGCCAACCGGTCTCCCCGGTGCTACCGCCACGACTCCGCGCGTCTTCCTCTCTTACGCGCCGGGATCGGCGTGTGCTGCACGGTGGGAGCTCCCCGGGCACCCAGGCGGGCGCGGCAGTGAACTCCATGGCCCGTAGTGCGATACGCCCGCGATCGCTCGTCGTGCAACCAAACCCGATTCCGGGATGTCACTGATTATGAAGGGCGCACCGTGTTCCGGCACGGCCCGTGCGGCTTGCAACCGCATGTACGGTTCGCCCAACCTGAACCGGGAGAGCGCCCATGTTCGCAGTGATCCGCCGATACAACATCAATCCGCACGCGGCCGAGAAGATCATGCAGCGCGTTCGCGACGGGTTCGTCCCGCTCGTGAGCGGTCTGCCCGGATTCGTATCGTACGACGTGATGCGAGCCAGCGACGAGACGCTCGTGACGGTGAGCGTCTTCGAGTCGCGTCAATCGGCAGACGACTCGAACCGCCTGGCGAGCAACTGGGTGCACGACAACCTGGCCTCGCTCATCCGTAATGCGCCGGTGATCATTTCAGGCGAAGTCGTGCTGCATCATGCGGGGTCGGCGTCGCCGGGCGCGAGGACGCGTCCTGCTTCGGATCGCCACGAAGAGACGCCTGCCCACCCGGCCTGAGAGCGACGGTCAGGGAACTCCGCCGAGAGACGAAAAACGCAGGTCGAGCTAGAGCTCGACGTCCCCGCCGGGATCGGACTCGCGGAGGCGCGCGACGCGCCGCGACAGCTCCGCCCGGCGGCGACGCTCCTCCTCCCTATCGCGCACGGCTTCGGCCCAGCGCGGCGTCCCGTCGCGGTCCAGTGGCAAACGCACCACCGTGCCCTCGGCTCGACACGAGCGCGGAAGTAGCGCCGCCTCGACGTCCATCGTGCTGCCCGCGTCGTTCTCGAGGATTACGATGTCGCCCTCGCGGCGATCCACGACGTACGTCGCGAAACGAGGCGCGGGAGAGTCGGCATCGCGGCCCTGCGCGCCCGAACCGGGGCCTTCCTTCGCGACAGTCATCGCACGGGAACCGCGGGGACGCGCTCCGAGCGCACCGTGAACGAGCCGTCGCTGCCCGCCATCACTTCGATCGTACCGTGGATGTCGGTGCGGTAGACGAAGGCGCCAGGGTCGGACCAGCTGCTCTCGACCTGCGGAGCGGGATGCCCATAGCCATTCCGGGCGCCGACGGAGATGAGGGCGATGGCCGGCGCCGAGGCTCGCACGAGTTGTTCGGTGGTGCCGTTCCAGCTGCCGTGATGCGAGACCTTCACCAGCGTCACCCGCGGCACGCGTCCCTCGCGCAGCCACTCCGCCAGCGCCGGATGCTCGGCGTCACCGGTGTAGAGGGCGCGAAAGCCTCCGTACTCGACAAGGACGCCCACCGAGTTGTTGTTCTGCGAGCCATCCGCGGCCGACGGAGGAAGGATGCGCACAGTGACCGGCCCGAGCGTGATTGCGCGGTCGGTCGCTTCGAGATAGCGAAGTCCGGCTTCCCGCTCCACGGCGGCGAGTGTCCTGCGATAGGTG
>JBGTMW010000497.1:0-3663 GCA_041743365.1 Gemmatimonadaceae bacterium | reverse complement strand
GGCGATCGAATCGCCGGAGCGCGCTACTGCCCGTGCCAGCGAATCCGCGCGCGGTACCGTCCACACCTGCTGAACGCCGGCGGCTGCACGTTGCTGGTTCACGATCATGACGGACCGCACGTTCGGCGGCGGGACCGCGGGCCGGAGAAGATAGGTTCGCGCCCAGAGCTCGGTCGTACCGACCTCGCCCACCACGGTTCCGATCGGGATGCCGGCGGGGAACACGCCCCCCAACCCCGAGGTCACGACCACGCTGCCGGTATCGAGGGCGCTGCGGAACTGGACTCCGCGCAGCTCCAGAAGGAAGCGTTCGGTTCCCTCGCTGCCGTGTGGATAGATGATCCCGAATGCGCTTCCGTCGGCGGACATCGCGCTGGGTCGGAGCTGCGGGTGTCCCCAAAGCAGAGCGACGCTCATGCGGGGATCCACGGTCTGGATCATCCCGACCAGCCCCTCGGGGGCGACAACCGGCGCATAGCGTCGCACGCCGGCATCCGCGCCAACGCTCAGGGCAACCGTCGTCTCTTCCCCGATCGTCTGGCCATGCAGCGCCTCCGCCGGAATGAAACCCCAGCCGAGTCGGGAGCCGAGCGCGAGAAGGCGCCGAAGGCGGTCGTTTTCGTTCTCGAGGGTGAGGACCTGCATCGCCCGCAGGGCAACGCTGTCCCTCGACACCGTGAGGCGGTCGTAGTTGAGCCAGGCGCTGCGGGTGCGCTCGGCACTCCCCTGCATGCTCAGGAGGGGCGCCACCAGGGTCTGGCGCAGGACGCCGGCTATCGGCTCGCGGACCGTGTCGGGAAGCGCTCGAAAGACGACGGCGAGCACGATGCATACGGCGAAGAGCGTCGTATCTCGCCGGCTGCCTTCACGGACAGAGCGCGCCACTTCTCAGCTCACGTGCTGAGGACCGACCAGTATTTCGCTTCGTCGTCGAGAATCCGGCCAGTCCCGCGCACGACGCAGGTCAGCGGGTCTTCATCCACGTGAATCGGAAGGCTGGTCTCCTGGCTGAGCAGCAGGTCGAGGCCGCGGATGAGCGCGCCGCCGCCCGTCATCACGATTCCGCGGTCGACGATGTCGCTCGCGAGCTCCGGCGGGGTGATCTCGAGTGCGCGGCGGACTGCGTCGACGATCTGCTGGATGGGCTCCTGGATCGCCTCGCGGATCTCGCTCGAGTGCACGCGAACGGTCTTCGGGATGCCGGAGACGAGATCGCGTCCCTTCACTTCCATCTCGCGCTCCTCGCCCACGGGCGCGGCGGAGCCGATCTGGATCTTGATGGTTTCGGCCGTCGGCTCGCCGATGAGGAGGTTGTAGTTCTTCCTCATGAACTGCACGATCGAGGTGTCGAGCTCATCGCCGCCGGTGCGGATCGACGTGTCGCTCACGATTCCGGAGAGCGCGATGACGGCGATCTCGGTGGTGCCGCCGCCGATGTCGATCACCATGTTGCCCGTTGGCGTCTCGACGGGAAGGCCGACACCGATCGCGGCGGCCATCGGCTCGGCGACCATGAAGACTTCCTTTGCGCCTGCGCCCATCGCCGAGTCGCGGACCGCGCGCTTCTCCACCTCGGTGATCCCCGACGGGACGCACACGATGACGCGCGGCTTCACCTTGAACACGTGGTTCTCGATGATCAGCGTCAGGAAGTAGCGAAGCATCTTCTCGGTGACGTCGAAGTCGGCGATGACGCCATCCTTCATCGGTCGCACGGCGATGATGCCTTCCGGTGTGCGTCCGAGCATGCGCTTGGCTTCGAGCCCCACGCCCTTGATTCGCTTCGTCTCACGATCGATCGCGACGACGGACGGCTCGTTCAGGACGATGCCTTCGCCCTTCACGTAGATCAGCGTGTTTGCGGTTCCGAGATCGACGGCGATCGCGTTCGCGGGGAACAACGACCCCTTATTGAAAGGCCAGCGCATTAAGTCCGATACCGCGCTTCACGTGAAGCGCGTGAATTGTATGGGAGAAGGTGAACCGAACCGAAACGTAGCGGTGCGGCAACGACGCAGCAAGGCGTTGGCTTGACACGACCTAGCCGTGTCGCTAAACCTCGCTCGTGCGCTCCTTTCTCCCCGCCCGCATCGCCGTCGTCGACGCACTGCTGTGCGACGAATGCGGACTGTGTATGCCCCTTTGCCCTCCGATGGCCATCCGGATGCGTCGCGAGGGTCTACTCGTAGACGACGCAACCTGCACTGGATGTAACAAGTGCGTGGCGCCCTGCCCCGTCGGAGCGCTCTCGATGGTCCCGAATCCCCGGCTTTCCGCTCCATGATCCGGTGCGACGTCCTCGTGATCGGGGGCGGACCGGCCGGCCTCGTGGCCGCCCGCGAATGTGCCGCTGCCGACCCGGCGCTCGACGTGCTGCTCCTCGAGCGCGACCGCGCCATCGGAGCGCCTGTCCGCTGCGGCGAAGGCGTGGGGAGCGCGGGACTCGGCGAGTTCCTGGATCCGGTTGGCGCCGACTGGATCTCGCGCCGGATCTCCCGCGTGATCTTCTGGGCGCCCGACGGCACCGAGGTTCGAGTCGCCGAAGGTGATGTGGGTTACATCCTCGATCGCACGCGCTTCGAGCCGGCGCTCGCGCTCGAGGCGGGCCGGGCGGGGGCCGAGCTCTGGGTGGGAACCGAGGCTACGGGGATCACGCGCGATGGCGAAGGATGGCGCGTTGCGATACGCGGGCCTCGCGGCGAGGGCACCGTACACGCGCGCCTCATCATCGGCGCCGATGGCGTCGAGAGCATGGTCGGCCGCTGGGCGGGACTCGATACCCGCGTTCCCTCCAGGGACATGGAGAGCTGTGCGCAGTACGTCGTCTCCGGCATCGACTTCGATCCGGACGCGATCTATCTCCATTTCGGCGACCAGATCGCGCCCGGTGGATACGCATGGGTGTTCCCGAAGGGCATCGGCGTCGCGAACGTCGGCCTGGGGATCGTCGCGCTCAAGGGTGGCAACCGTCCGGCGCGCGAGTGGCTGCACGGCTACATCGACCGCTACTTCCCGACCGGGGTGCGAACGTCGTACACCGTCGGCGGCGTCATAGTCCACACGACCGTAAAGCGGACTGTCACCGATGGCCTGATCATCTGCGGCGATGCCGCGCACATGGTGAACCCCTTGTCCGGCGGCGGCATAGTGAACGCCATGAAGGCAGGCCGCCTCGCGGCACAAACCGCGGTCGCGGCGCTCGCCGCGCACGACGTCTCGGCGGCTCGCCTTCAGCGCTATCACGACGACTGGATGGCTCTCCTCGGCGACGACCACCTGCGCTTCTACCGGATCAAGGAAGCGCTCAACAAGTTCGACGACGGCTTCTACAACGGTCTCGCGCGCCGGCTGAACGGCATCCCGCTCGAGAGGCGAACGCTGGGACGGATCTTCGCGACTGCTCTCGTGACACACCCATCGCTGATCCCGGTGGCGGCGCGGTACTTCGCCTAATGCCCCGCGAGCTCGAACCGCGACTGCAGCGGCTATTGGCTGGCCGCGATCGAGCTCGCGGCTGAGACTGTGTGAAAACTCCCCGCTGGTTTTCGACAGCCCGCGGAATTCGGATGTTGGTCTCGTTTCGGTTCGCCGAGGGCGTGTGAACCCGGGAAACGCGACCCTGACGCTCCTTTAGACAGCTGCGGCGACGAGTTGAGGCGACAG
>JBGTMW010000496.1:0-4433 GCA_041743365.1 Gemmatimonadaceae bacterium | reverse complement strand
GCCGAAAACACGAAAGCCGCGCCGCTCGCCGCAATGCCACGGGCCTCAGCCGTGTATCTACCTCGACCGGCCTCGGCTCTCGTGGCCCTGATGGTGGCGGCGGCCGCGCTCGCGGGCTGTGGTGACGATGACGGATCGGCCCCCACGCCGTCGGTTGCCTCGATTTCGCGGGTTGCGGGCAATGGGCAGACCGGAACTGCGGGAGCCGCGCTCGCCGTCGATCCCGTCGTCGAGGTTCGGGATGCGTCCGGCGCGACGATGGCCGGCGTTTCGGTGCGATTCGTCGCGAGCGGAGGCGGCGAGCTGAGTGACACGATCATCGTGACCGGTGCGAACGGCCGCGCCTCTTCCGCGTGGATACTCGGCCCCGATGCAGCGGCGGACAACTCGCTTCGCGCGAGCGCTGGTGCCGTGGCCGTGGACATCAGTGCCGAGGCCACCGTACCGCAGGCGGGCGCTACCTATCCGGGGCGCAACGGCTACATCGAGTATATCGCCGGCGACCTGCCAATCATCATCACCGCACCGCATGGCGGCACCATGCAGCCGCAGGAGATCCCCGACCGCACGGGCACGGGAATAACCACCGTGCGGGACGCCAACACGGAGGAACTCGCGCGCACGATCGGCAACGTGTTCGCCAATCGAGTCGGCGGCCGTCCGCACATCATCATTGTACGTCTCCAGCGGACGAAGATCGATGCGAACCGCGAGTTCGTCGAGGCCACCCAGGGGAATCGCGTCGCCGGCCGCGCCTGGGCGGAGTACCACGTGTTCGTCGAAGCCGCGAAGCATGCCGTACTCGCGCAGCACGGCCGTGGATTCTACATCGACCTGCACGGCCACGGTCACGCCATCCAGCGTCTCGAGCTCGGCTACCTGCTCTCGAGCGCAACGCTCGGCGTAGTGGACGCGACCCTCGACGCGCCGGCGTACGAGAACCTCACTTCGATCAGAGAGCTCTCGCAGGCATCGCCCGCATCCTTTGCCGAGATCCTTCGGGGGCCGACGAGCCTGGGCGCGCTGTTCGAGGCCGAGGGCTTTCCGTCCGTCCCCAGCGCCTCGTCGCCGGATCCCGGCGGCGATCCCTACTTCACCGGTGGGTACAACACCGAGCGCCACGGTTCACGCAACGGAGGTCGGATCAGTGGCGTGCAGGTCGAGGCGAACTTCACCGGCGTGCGCGACAATCAGGCCAACCGCGAGCTGTTCGCGACGGCACTCGTGTCCGTGCTCGATGACTATCTCGGGACGCATGCGGGGATGGGTTTGAGCCAGGCCGTCGCGTCGTCGGGCGCCGCGCCATGGGCCCTCGCCGGCTATCCGTGACGAGCACTGGACGCGCTCGACGTCATCGATGAACATTCCTCCTCCAGGGGCTTCCGCGCCGACCGCCGCGTGGCCCCTCCCCTCCCGGAGAATCCAATGATGCGCACGCCCCGCGCCGTCTTCGTCCCGGCCGTCCTGGCGCTGGCGACGTTCATCACTTCCTGTGCGACGCCTCCGCAGGCCGCCACACCTCGGATCACGTTGCCTGGCGATTCGGCGGCCGGCGTTGCGTCGACTACAGGTCTCGTGGTGTCGACGTCATCGTACGCGTCGGATGTCGGCGCGGAGATCCTGCGTCGGGGCGGGAATGCCGTGGACGCCGCGGTTGCGACCGGCTTCGCCCTCGCGGTGACGCATCCTTCGGCCGGCAACATCGGCGGTGGCGGGTTCATGGTCGTTCGGCAGGCGAACGGCGAGGCGGTCACCTTCGACTATCGGGAGAAGGCTCCGCTCGCCTCGACGCCCACGATGTATCTTGACCAGGCGGGCAACATCGACCGCTCGCTCACGGCGCGCGGCTATCTCGCGCCCGGCGTTCCCGGAACCGTGCGCGGCCTCGAGGCCGCGCACAGGCGATTTGGAAGGCTTCCATGGCGCGACGTCGTGATGCCGGCGGTGGACCTCGCGGAGAAGGGGTTTGCCATGCCGGCGGTGCTCGCGCGCAGCCTGAACTCCGAGGTGCGCGGAGACATGGCGGCATTTCCGGCGTCGGTGGCGGCATACGGGAAGCCGGGCGGAGGTGACTGGGCAGGGGGCGATCGCATCGTGCTCGCAGACCTCGGGAAGACGCTGCGGGCCATCGCCGACGGTGGAGCGGACGCGTTCTACACCGGCTGGATCGCCGACGCGATCGCGGATGACATGCGCGCCAACGGCGGCATCATCACCAAGGCCGACCTCGCGGCGTACGAGGCGCGAGTGCGCGCACCAGTGCGCGGGACGTACCGCGGATACGAGATCATCTCGATGCCACCGCCGAGCTCCGGTGGGGTGGCGCTCATAGAAATGCTCAACATCGTGGAGAACTTCGACCTGAAGGCGCAGGGGCGATATTCGCCCGAAACGCTGCACATCATGATCGAGGCGATGCGCCGCGCGTATCTCGACCGGGCGCGTCACCTGGGCGATCCCGATTTCGTGGACGTTCCAGTGGCCGGGCTGACGTCAAAGGAGCACGCGAGGACGCTCGCGCAGGGGATCGACCGCTCGCGCGCGTCGAGCAGCGTGGAGCTGGGAAGGGACATCGTGACGATCGCGCAGTCGGAGAGCGAGGAGACCACCCACTTCTCGGTTGTGGATCGCGAGGGCAACGCGGTCTCGAACACGTACACGCTGGAGGGTGGTTACGGATCGCACGTCGTCGTGAAGGGTGCCGGGTTCATCCTGAACAACGAGATGGGGGACTTCAACAGGAAATCGGGCGAGACGAATCTCACTGGCGACATCGGGACGCCGGCGAACCTGATCGTTCCAGGCAAGCGGATGCTCAGCTCGATGACCCCGACGATCGTCGCGAGGGATGGGAAGCTGCTGCTCGTGACGGGCTCGCCGGGTGGACGCACAATCATTAACACCGTGTTCAACATCGTGCTGGACGTCACGGAGTTCGGCATGAACGGGCGCGAGGCCGTAGACGCTGCGCGCATGCATCATCAATGGCTGCCGGACATCGCGACGCTCGAGGCGGATGCAGTTCCGGAAGGGACGCTGGAACGGCTGCGTCAGATGGGGCACAACGTCCGCATGCAGGGGCGTCAGGGCGATGCGCATTCGATCTTCGTCGACCCGCGCACGGGGGTCGCGTACGGCTCGAACGACAGGCGGAGCGGAGATTCGAAGGTCTCGAAGTGATCGTCGGTGTGGCGATACCCCCTAGGGGTTAGCGCTGAAGATCCAATCCGCTTCAGTGCTGCAGTTCGCACTTCTGTGGCACGGCGTTTGTGCGAGCGCGCAGGCTTGAAAGTAGTGGTCCACCCCTTAGACTCCGGTAACGGCAGGGCAGGTACCTGTAGATGGTACCCCCGTTCTGCCGTGGAACCGCCGCCGCTTTCCCGTCAATCGGGAGAGGGCGGCGAAGTTGCCGACCCGATGCAGATCGGGATCCGCGCCAGCTTCACAACCCGGAGAGGCCCCATGACATTTGGATGTTCGAAGTTCTGGTCCCGTGCATACGGGCGAGCGCTGGTTTTTCTGGCGCTCGGGACGGCGGTCGCGTCCGCGCAGCAGCAGCAGGCGACGCTGGCGGGTCGTGTGCTGGACTCACAGACCAGCCAGCCCGTCGCGGGCGCACTGGTCAACATCGTCGGCACCAACCTCGGACAGCACACGAATGCCGAGGGTCAGTACACCATTCGTGGCGTTCCCTCCGGGCCGCAGCGTGTGCGCGTCCTGCGAATCGGCTATGCCGAGCAGGTGCAGACCGTGACGATCGCCGCGGGTCAGCCGGCGACTCTGGATGTCACGCTTCAGGCGGTTCTGACGCAGCTCTCTCCGGTCGTAACGACGGCCACCGGTGAGCAGCGGCGCCTCGAGGTCGGCAACGCTGTTGGGCAGATCGACGCGGCAACCGTCGTCGAGAGCTCGCCCGTCGCGAACATCAGCGACCTGCTGACGGCTCGCGCGCCCGGAGTGCAGGTCCTCTCCAGCGGCGCCACGGGTACCGGCGCGCGCGTCCGCATTCGCGGCACCAACTCGCTGTCGCTCGCGAACGACCCCGTCTACATCGTCGACGGCGTTCGTATCGAGGCCTCGTCCAGGGGGCTCCGCGCCCAGAGCATCGGTGTCGGCGGCTCGCTCGGCAGCCGGCTCAACGATCTCAACCCGGAGGAGATCGAGAACATCGAGGTGCTCCGCGGTCCTTCGGCCGCGACGCTGTACGGAACCGATGCGGCAAACGGCGTGATCGTCATCACGACGAAGCGCGGCCGCGCCGGAGCACCAAGATGGAACGCTTACGTGGAGCAGGGCGGGCTCAGCTACCTCCAGGATTTCCCGCTCAATTACTCGGCGTTTGGGACGACGACAGGCACGACGCCTGCGCCGACCTCGGCATGCTACGTCACGAGCGTCGAGGCCGGTACATGTACGCCCGACAGCCTCCTGAC
>JBGTMW010000495.1:0-4742 GCA_041743365.1 Gemmatimonadaceae bacterium | reverse complement strand
CTGGCGGCCGCTCGGAAATCCCGCCGTGACCCACCCGTCCACGCTGGTCACCCGCGCGGCTCGCTCGCTGTCACCGGGCGCCCGCGCGTTCGTGGAGTTCCTCGCGGCGTTCATCAGGACCAACGCTAGGGACTCAGCACGGGCCGGAACCACAGCTCGTGCGTCGCGCCCTGCTCGCCCCACACGATGAGCGGCGCACCGGTGTGATCGGGGCCAATCGCCGACGCCCCCGACGGGATCGACGCACTGTTGGAGATGTTCTGCAACGCCGAGAAGCTGAGCCCTCCGTCCTGCGTGCGGATCACGAAGACCTCCGACGGCACGAGGTTCGCGCCCTGGAACCACGTGATCCACACGGCATTGAACGCATCGATCGCAAGCCGCGGTGTGAACGCAGCGAAGCCCGGCGGCGTCAGCGACGCATCCACGGTACGCACGGCCGCGCCGTTCTCGACGCGCACGTAAGTCACCGTGGGATCGGTGGTCGAAGACGGATACACGACGGAGACGTTGCCGGCGGCGTCGACGGCGAGGTCGTAGAACGACGTCAGGAACTGGCTCTGCGCGATCTGCACGGGCGCGGAGAACGCGCCGCCGCCGACCGAGCGGCTGTAGCGCAAGCTCAGGTTCAGGCAGTTGCCCGATCCATCGGTCTGGATGCATTGCGTCCAGGTCACGTGCACCTGCTGCCCATCGGGCGTGACCGCGATCTGTGCGCCGCGTGGGTACCAGAGCGCGCCCGGGCTCGGATCGGAATGGATCGTCGTCGGCGCCGAGAACGTCGCTCCGCCGTTGGTCGACGTTCGCATGCGGATCATGTAGGGGTTCTTCGCTTCGGGAGCCGCGGCGTTCGTGCCGCTTTCGGCCCAGACGACGTAGACCTTTCCGGCCGCATCGGTTGCAACGTCGGTATGGAAGTCGACGTTCGTCGTGCCCGCGGTCGAGATCACCTGCGGCGTGAAGCTGACCCCACCGTTCGACGACCGGATCAGCTGCACGGACGCGTTTCCGATCGGCGCGGGCTGGCTCGGATTGCCGAGGACGTGCGCAATGTAGACATTGCCGGCACCACTGGCCGCGAGCGAATCGCGCCGACGCTGCTGTCCGCTCGCGATCTGCGTGGCCGACCACGTGATCCCGCCATCCGTCGAGCGCGCGAACCAGTGGTCCCTGATCTCCGAGCCGTCGGGGTTGGACGAGATCTGCCGCTCGTAAGCGACGAAGATCGTGCCCGTCGTTCCGACCGCGATGTTCGTGCGTCCCGGCGCGATGTCGTCGATGATCACCGGGAATCGCGGATGGGCGAGGCCGCGGTCCTCGCCGAACCGCGCTCCTGCCAGCTCCTTCGTCGTCGTCAGCAGATAGCCGGGATCGGTGGGCGTGACGTTCGGCGCAACGTTGTCGATCGGCGTGAACGTGATCTTCACGTTGCCGGTCCAGATCGGAAGCGTGACGATCTTCGGCTGCTGGCCGTGAGCCAGCGTGACCTGCCGGTCGAACGTTTGCGAATACGGCGAGACCATCTCGGACTTGACTTCGATCTTCACGGCTTCGTAGTTGACGTTGATCTTCGTCCAGTCGAGCATCAGATGCAGATCGAACGAGTGCAGGTAGTCGGGGATGTCCTCGAAGGCGGCGATCCCCGCATCGCGGTTGCCGAGCAGGAAGCGACGCGGACCCCATTCGCTCGACGGCGCGGGCAGCCCTTCGACGGCAGGATCGACTTCCACGTTCTCGTCGGTCACCGCCCACAGTTCGAAGTCGGCGAGCACATCGATGTCCCGCAGGAAGCCGGGTGCCGGCCGAACGGTGAACGACCGGTTCTCACCGGCTGGATCAGGATTGGCCGTGTCGGGATCGACCTGGAAGCCCGTGGTCTTGAACCATGACCCGACCTGCCCGTCGCCGTTGAAGTCGTAACGCGGATAGACGTTCTCGAGCGGCGGCCCGATGCAACCCGCAGGCGGCGTCGGAACATCGACAGGATGCGACGGATTGACGGCCTGGGCTGCGACACATCCGTCGAAATTGAGGTCCTTCTTGAAGTGCGCCTGTCCGCCGTCGAGCGCGACGGCAATTCCCGTTGCCGCGAGATCGGCGAGGTTCACCTGGACGTACGCATCGCGCCACGCTCGGAAATCCTCGATCGAGACGAAGCCATCGCCCCGCCTCTTGCTCGGGTAGCTGATCGTCGTGTCGACCGTGCCAGTAAAGGGATCGCTGCGCGTGTTGCCATCTGGCGTGCCATCGTCGACGTCGACGAGCGCGCGCTGGATGGCCTTGCGCTGGAAGACGTCACCCGCGAAGAGCACATCGATGCCCAGGACAGCAGCAAACGCGTCGATGCGTTCCTTTCCTGCACTCCCACCGAAAGGACCTGCGGCGACCGCTGCCCGATTCGCCGGATCCGTCATGATCTGCCGCACCTGCTGGTAGGTCAGGTTCGGGTTCAGCGACCACAGATACGTCGCCAGTCCGGCGGCTATCGGCGACGCGTACGACGTCCCGCTGTCGGTTGCATAGTTGGCGTCGGTCGTATCGTCTCCCGGGCACGGAGCGTCGTAGTTGCCTCCGCCGTTGACCTCCGTCGAGCGGACGCATGTGCCTGGTGCGGACAGCGTGCCGCCCGACCCGGAAAAGCTGGATCGATTGCCCGAGGAATCCATCGCCTCCACGGCGAAGAAGTGGTCGGCCCCGGCACCTCCTCCGGGAAGCGGCGACGCGGGATCCGGCGTGACCCCCCGGACTGCCACGTTCGTGCAAACGTCGTTGTCACGCGTGTCGTAGTCGAGCATCGTCGTCGGCCGGAGGCGGAGGTTTCCGGCCGAGCAGAACATGAGGAAGTCGCTTCTGCCGGCGGCACTCGTCTCGGCGGTGCGGATCGTCGTGAGAAACGTGTTGCCGCCATTGTCGATCTGCGTGCGATGCGTCGGGTTGCCGGGGCCCACCGCGGCGGCAGGATTGACCGGCGCCGTGACCGGGTCGACCCCGTTTAAGCCGTACGACGCGGAGTAGCCGGCGCTGTAATTGATCACTCGAACATTGATCGGAGGCGACAGCGCGATGACTGCGTTGACCATCCGTTCGAGCAGGCTGGCGAGGAAATGGGCGGGCCGTGAAACGATGGTCAACGCGCGCGGATAGATACCTTCGACACCGGCGTTGTTGTTCCAAACGGCGCCAATGTATCCGCCGACCATCGTCGCATGCTCGCTGGCGGTCATGCCGGGCAGCACGTTCACGCCGGCCGGCATGTCGACATGGTTCGGATCGACCGCTGAATTCGC
The DNA here is from genome assembly GCA_041743365.1 of Gemmatimonadaceae bacterium. Lineage (GTDB taxonomy): Bacteria > Gemmatimonadota > Gemmatimonadetes > Gemmatimonadales > Gemmatimonadaceae > JANPKQ01. Next base: position 1,455 of record JBGTMW010000495.1, on the reverse strand, counting down.
TGCACTCGTCCCGCCAGCCTCGAGGATGGCCACGTCGATTGATGCATTCAGCGACATGGAGTGATCGACCAGGTTCCATGCCTGCGGCATGCGGATTCTTTTCAGCCACCAGTTGCCGGAGTTCGGTTGGAGAGGCATCTCCCACGTCCAGCGCATGTTGGTCGGATCGATGTTGAACGGAGGCAACCGCTCTTCGTCCGCCGCGAGGTTAATGGTGGCAGCGATGACGAGAGGGCTCGAGAGGAGCGTCGCCTGCCCGCTCAGGACGCGGCTGAGATTCGACGGACCGACGAGCCGCAGGAACAGCAGCTTTCCTGCCGGAATCCCGCCGGCAACCTCCGCTTGCAGCGCTTGCAGTAGTGCATTGACCTGACCGACCGTCGCGCTGTCCTTGAAATTCACCAGCAGGTCGCGGACCGAGATCGGGATTCCGTTCGGCGCGACGATGTCGCCGGCAGGCGGATCGGGAAGCGGAATATTCGGAATGTGGTTGTTCGCCGGATCGCCGGGCGGCCCGGAGAGAAGCACCAAACCACCGGCCGGATTGACTGTGATCGTGACATCGCTCGTCACGTTCAACGCACCGTCGTTGGCCGTGAGTCGCAGCACGTAGGTTCCGGCCGTGCTGAAGCTCGCCGTCGTCGCCGTGGCGCTGGCATTGCCGAAGCTGACGGTTCCTGGACCCGACACCACGCTCCACGTCACCGTGAGCGCATGCGGCGGATTCGGATTGCCGTCGTCGCTCGCCGAGCCCGCCAGGCTCGCAGACGCCGGCAGCGTGATCGTCTGGTTGGATCCTGCGCTGACCGTCGGCGGAAGGTTCGTCGGCGCTGATCCGTTGCTGATGCTCACCATCGCACTGGGCGTGCCGATGATGATGCTCGCGTCGGGCAGCAGGTTCAGGAAGACGGTTTCGGTGCCTTCCGCCAGCGTGTCCTGCAACACCGACACCGGGACCGGGACCGAGGTCTGCGTTGCCGCGATCGTGATGCTCTGGATGCATGCGTAGTCGAAGCAATTCGTGGCCGTGCCGCCCAATGCGAACGGCACCACCAGCGGCGCAGCCAGGTTGCCGCCGGTGCGTGAGACCGTGAACTGCCCATGGCTGGGACCGGTCTCGCTTGCATTCGGAATCGACGCCAGCACCTTGACCACGGGTGGCGCCGAGATGTCGCGGCCGTAGATGCGCACGCGCAACTGGCAGCGGCTGTCGGCAGGATGGGTTCCGCCCGCGATGCCTCCCCGCGTCACCCGCACCCCCCAGCGCGCCCCCTGGCCCACGTCGAGGTTCGCGAAGCCGATGTCGGTGAGGATGCCCCACCGGTTCGCCGGGACGAAGCCGCGATTGGGGAACAGGTTCAGGTTGCTCCAGTTCGCGCCGTCATCGAGACTCATCACCAGGTCCGCCGCCAGATCCACGGCAGCACTCGCGTTCGCGCTGAACCTGACTTCCGC
>JBGTMW010000494.1:0-1823 GCA_041743365.1 Gemmatimonadaceae bacterium | reverse complement strand
CGCGATCGACACCTACGTTCGCGTAATGGGGATTCCCGAGCCGCTCTCCAGCGTCGTTGCGACGCGTACCCTCGTCGTGCTGGGACAGGATCTCGTCCCCTTCCGCAGGCGGTACAGGGACGACGAAGGTTCGGACGACGGGAGCGGACGGCCTCGCCTGCGCCTCAACGACGCCGACACCCGACAGGGACGCGCGATCAAGCGCGCCTGATTCGGATGCGCGTCAGGCGCGCCCGATTCCGCCGGTCAGTCGCCGGAAGAGGTCGAGGGGGATACGTCCGCACGGACGTCTCCCCCTCTCGCGTAGTCCCGGAGATCGAGGCAGCTCACGATGAAGATCACCGTCACTATGATCGCCGAAACCACGCACCACATGCAGATCGCCTCGATGACGAAGAGCTCGAGGTAGGTGAGCCAGAGGGAGAACAGGACCCCCCACCCCGAGAGCGCGACGAGGACGACGGCCGGCGCCCGCTCATCCGCCCAACGTTCCTGAACCCCCGCGAGGGCAACGATGAGCGTGGTGATGTAGAAGCCCAGCCCCCACGCCGCCACCGGAAGTCCGAAGAGACTGGACCACCGGCTCGTATTGACCGTCTCGCACGAGCCGATGCTGCAGCTGATCGTCCCGATGAACCCGGCCTTGTACATCGTTAGGTACAGGGCGACGAGAATTCCGGTCAGCGCGAGGAGCGCGACCACCATCCGTCTGGTCACCTGCCGGCAGTCCCGGTGTCCGGCGTGATCGTCCTCCGGGGCCCGGAGGCGGCGTCAACGAGCGCCTTCAGCACGTCATAGCCCTGTGCGCCGACGGCGCGGGTGTTCCCGACGATGAACGTCGGTGTCGACTGGATCTGCCGCCGGATCCCGTCCGCAACGCTCGCGTCGATCCTGGCTTCGTGCCGGCGATCGTCGTAGCAGGACTCCCAGGTGCCGGTGTCGATGCCGATCTGTCGCGCGTAGCCCTCGAAGATCCGCTTCGGGTTTCTCGTGCGTTCCGACCGCCAGCTGTCCTGCCCCTGGAAGATCCGGTCATGCATCTCCCAGAACTTCCCCTGATCGTTCGCGCACGCCGCCGCGAGGTGTGCTGCCCTGGTGTTCCGGTGGATGTTCAACGGGAAGTCGAAGAAGCGGAAGCGCGCCTTGCCGGTCGCCACCAGCAGTTCGCGAACCTGCGGCTCGGTCACGATGGCGAACTGCGCGCAGCCGGGACACTCGAAGTCCGCATACTCGACGATCTCCACGGGAGCGTCCGGGCTTCCCATGACGTAGCCCTCCACAGACCCGGGAGGAATGTCGGGATTCGTCGTCACACTGGACGCGCCAGGCCTCGTCGCCGCGTAGGCGATCACCGCGACGCCGACGATCGCGATCCCCGCGAGCGTCGTGTAGAACTTCCTGTTGTCCCTGGTGCGGCGCTTTGCTTTCACCACTTACGGTCGTCCTCGTCTTCTGGGGTCCAGTCGCTCGGCTCCCACGAGCCGGCGTCCTGCTGCTCCGCATCGCGGACGATGCGACGGCTCTCGGCCACTTCGGGGCTGTCGTAGGTCGCCCGGACTTCGTAGTGAAACAGCTCGCTCCGAACGTCGCCGATCATCTGCGTGAGCTCGCCGGTGTGCTTCAGAAGCTCTCCGCTCGCATCGAGCTCTCGAATCCGCTCGGCGAGGGCCTTCAGGAGCGCCTCGAGGTTGCGCGCTCGCCCGTCATCATACGTTTGATCCGCCATGAAAGCTGCCTCGTCAGTGGAAGGCGTTTGGCGAGAGCGGCGCGCGGCGCGAGGCCCCTGCTGGGGTGCCGTGCGGCGCCTGGCGGCGGTACCTCTC
>JBGTMW010000493.1:0-2831 GCA_041743365.1 Gemmatimonadaceae bacterium | reverse complement strand
GTTCTCCTGACAGGCACGCGCGAGCGTCTGCCAGTTGCGGAGCTCCTTGTCGTTTCCGGAGCCCGCCATGATCGAGGCGATCAGCACGCGCGATGGGAAGGCCTCCTTGATGCGCCGGATGCGCGGCGTCCACCAGTCGAGTGTCTTGTCGGAGATGAGCTCCCAGTTCCAGGAGGAGTGCAGCGCCGCGCCGGGCCGCTTCTTCATCGAGACCGAGGCGTCGTCAGGAGAGGTGCGCATGAACTTCGCCTTCGCGCCGACGACGTTGACGACGGGGTGCAGCCCGATCGTCTTGGTGACGACGCCACCCCAGCCTGCTTCGAAAGCACGAAGGATATTATTCTCCGACTCCGTCGGCGGCGCCGAGGAGAGGAGGAAGGGATTATCGAAGCGAATCCCCGTGAAGGTGACAGACCGGTCGGACATCGCAAAGCCTCCTCAGCTCATCCAGTTCACGCCAGCTTCCCTGTTCCACTTCGTCGTCATCTTCTTCGCCTGCGTCCAGAACTCGATCGAGCCGCGCCCGGTGATGTCGCCGACGCCGAACTTCGAGTCGTTCCAGCCGCCGAACGAGAAGGGCTCGCGCGGCACCGGGACGCCGACGTTCACGCCGACCATGCCCGCGCTCGCACGCTCCATCACGTAGCGCGCGACGGCGCCACTCTCCGTGAACACGGACGCCGCGTTTCCGTACGGGGACGCGTTCTCCACGGCCAGCGCTGCGTCCACGTCCCGCGCGCGCACGATCACGAGCACGGGACCGAACACCTCTTCCTGCGCGATCCTCATGTCGGGTGTCACGTGATCGATGATCGTGGGCCCGATGAAGTAGCCGCCTTCCCGTCCCGGCACGACCGCCCGCCGCCCGTCCACGAGCACGGTCGCACCGCCCGCTTCGGCCTCATCGATGTAGCGGGTGATGCGCTCCTTCGCGGCGGCGGAGATCACGGGGCCAACGTCCCGCCCCGGCACCATCGCGCGCGCCTGCTCCACCATCCGCGCGATGATGTGGTCGGTGGCCGACACCGCGACCATCACCGACGCGGCCATGCACCGCTGCCCGGCGCACCCCGACATCGACGCGACGACGTTGCTCGCGGTCATCTCGCGGTCGGCATCGGGCATGACGATGAGGTGGTTCTTGGCGCCACCGAGGGCGAGGCAGCGCTTGAGGCTCGCGGTCGCACGCCGGTAGACGACCTTGGCGACCCTGGTCGAGCCAACGAAGCTCAGTGCGGCGATCCCCGGATGGTCGCAGAGTGCCTCGACAACCTCGCGCCCGCCGTGCACGATCTGGAACACGCCCGCGGGCAGTCCCGACTCGGCGAGCAGCTCGGCGATTCGCCGGGCGCTGAGCGGAACCAGCTCCGACGGCTTGAGGATCATGCAGTTGCCGAGCGCGATCGCGTTCGGGATCGACCAGTTCGGCACCATGTTGGGGAAGTTGAACGGCGTCACCGACGCCACGACTCCCACCGGAAAACGCTCGACGCGGCACTCGACGCCGCGGCTCACCTCCAGGACCTCGCCGGGTGCGATCTGCGGGAGCGAGCAGGCGAACTCGGTGAGCTCGGCGGACTTGAGCACCTCCGCCCGCGCCTCGCTCGCGATCTTTCCGTTCTCCTCCGTGACCAGTGCCGCAAGCTCATCGATGTGCTGCTCGAGCAGCGCCTTGTAGCGGAAAAAGACCTGGACGCGATCCTTGATCGGCGTCGCCGCCCAGCCCGGGAACGCCTCGCGCGCCGAGCGCACCGCGACGTCCACCTCGTCCGTCGAGGACATCGGCACGCGCGAGATCACCTCGCCGCTGCTCGGGTCGTGAACTTCGGAGACGGGCACGTCGGGAGCGACGAACGCGCCCCCGACGTAGTTCTGGACGTCGGCGTATCTCATGGACTTACAATGTGGGGCGGTGGGGGGGACCGCAAGGATGCATCGAGAGCGGAAAACGAAGTTTTCAGTTGACCGTTTTCAGTTCGCAGTCAGTATGACCCGGATGCATACTGACTGAAAACTGACAACCGTCAACTTCGTTTTCAGCTCCCGATCCCTACACGCCGATGTCCTCCTTCCAGAGGTCGGGTCGGGCGGCAATGAAATCGCGCATGAGCTGCACGCAACGCTGATCGTCGGCGACGGTCACTTTCACACCGCGGGATGCGAGATACGCCTCCGGCCCGCGGAACGTCCGATTCTCCCCGATGACGACTCGAGGGATGCCGTAAAGGAGCGTCGCGCCGCTGCACATGTCGCAGGGCGACAGCGTGGAGTAGAGCGTCGCGCTGCGATAATCGTCAGCGCGCAGCCTTCCGGCGTTCTCGATGCAGTCCATCTCGGCGTGCAGCACGGCGCTGCCCCGTTGCACGCGACGGTTGTGGCCGCGGCCAATCACCTGTCCGCCGATCACGAACACGGCCCCGATGGGTATCCCACCCTCGGCGAGTCCCTGGCGTGCCTCGTCGATCGCGGCGTCGAGGAAAGGATCCACCGGACCAAGGTGGGTGCAGGGCAGGGCGCCGTCCAGCCTGGCATCACAATCCCTGTAGCTCGCGACGCGGGCGGGCCGCAAGCACCCAGGGGCCCGCCGGCCTTGACGGACAAAAACGCCTTCCTACGTTCGACGCTTCCCACTTCGATTTCCTGGGAGGACGTCTGGCAACTCAGGGGAATCGACCGTGGCTCACGCCCGTTCGGGTCGCCCATGATCCGACGGGAGTCTGGAAGCATACGTCTAGCGCGGCCCCCCCAGCTCAGCCTCCGGCCACGGCCGGCTGCGCCCGAGCGTCGCCCCGCGAACCTCCGCGACCTGCGCGGCATCGACCGGCAGCACC